>CBFDUR010000123.1:0-6078 GCA_965613005.1 uncultured Ignavibacteriales bacterium | reverse complement strand
TAACACCATGACCATTAATATTTTCAATGCTTCCGGACAGTTGGTACGCAGGCTGATCAACAATGAATATGTGGGCACCGAAGGGGTTTTCTCCTGGGATGGACTGAAAGATGATGGCACGAAAGCTCCGGTTGGTATTTACGTCCTTTACATCAAAATATTTGACCAAAGCGGCCGGGTGAAGCAATTTAAGAAAACAGCAGTGCTGGCTACGAAGCTATAAAGGGCATAAAATGCCTAAAGCTGGTACGGAACATCTCACATCAAACATCAAAAATCCTACATCCCACATCCTCATTCTACCGTAACCGATTTAGCGAGGTTTCGGGGCTGATCCACATTACAGCCTCTTAATATGGCCATATGATAAGCCAGTTTCTGTAAGGGAATGATAGCCAGCAGAGGAGAGAAAATTTCTTCGGTTGCAGGAATTTCAATAACGTAGTTCACCAGGTTTTTAATGATTTCATCTCCTTCGGAGATGTTATTTCTTCCGAAAGTAGCGGCAACCAAATTAATCGATTCCGTAGTACCTCTGGTAAAAATCACTTCCTTTTCGCTTTTGGCGTTAATAAAATTTTGAATCTTAACCCTAGCTGCATCATATTGTTTGGTAGCCAATTCACTTAAATAGTGTATACCTCTGTGAACATTTGAATTCATGGAAAGGTAATAATTATTTAATGTATCTATGACTGCTTTCGGTTTTTGAGTGGTTGCAGCGTTATCAAAATAGCAAAGCGCTTTACCATGAACCGTCTGTCCTAAAATAGGAAAATCTTTACGGATTTTTTCAACATCAAAACGGTTTAAAATTTTATTTGCCGATTGAACTTTAGTATTCACAACGTACCTGCCTTTAATTTTTATTAAATTTATTCTCCAATATGTTTTCTAGATAATTACGGATTGGATCTATTTTGATATATTTTATTACATCGCTTGCAAAAGCATGGATTAAAATCCCTCTGGCAATATCTTCAGGAATGCCGCGTGATTTTAAATAGAACATTGAATCTGCGTCAAGTTGCCCGATCGTCGCTCCATGCGAGCATTTTACATCATCCGCAAATATTTCCAACTGCGGTTTTGTGTTAATCAAAGCTTCAGTTGATAAAAGAATATTATTATTTTCCTGGAAAGCATTCGTCTTTTGAGCATCACGCCTAACCATTACTTTGCCGTTGAACACTCCCCTTGACTTATCGTCTAAAATACCTTTATAGTGTTCGTGGCTGTTGCAGAGTGGTTTTGCATGGTCAATCATAGAGTGAACATCAAATAATTGTGTACCCGAAGTTAGAAAAAGTCCATTTAACATGCACTCACCACCTTCATCATTGAAGCGCGAATTAATGTCGTTTCGAGCAATTCCTCCTCCTAGTGAAATCAAATGAGAAGTAAAATTACTGCTCTTTTCTTGATTAACTTCCATCCGGGCTATATGAAAAGCTTTTTTACTTTCTTCCTGAAGTTTTATATGATCGACTATCGCATTTTCATCAGTAAAAATTTCAGTTACGGAATTAGTAAAATATGTATCTTCATCTAATGAAACATAATGCTCTAGAATTTTAAATTGTGAATTTTTACCGGCAACAAATAAGTTACGCGGTTGAACTAATATTTTATCATTTTTTGTTGAGGTTATAAAAAGTAGATGAATAGGATCATTCAATATTTTACCGTCGGATACATAAATGAAAGCTCCGTCTTTTATAAACGCCGTACTTAATGCGGTAAAAATGTGATTTTTGTAATCAGCATATTTACCGTAATATTTTTGTACTATAGAATAATTTTCCTTTAAAGCGGATGCGAAATTTTGTACAACAACCCCTTTAGGCAAGTTTCTTAAATCCGATAACTCATTAACATAATATCCGTTGACAAAAACTAATAAACTGCCATTTAAATCATCAAATAAAAATTTCGTTATATCTCCTTTAGAAAGATTAGTCGCTTTTCCGGATGGAATAAAATTATGCATAAGCAGAGGTGCAATATTTGTATATTTCCACTCTTCATCGTGTGTTGTCGGAAAATTCAAATCTTCAAAGCTCCGTATTGCTTTTTTCCTCAGTTGATGAATAAAACCGGAGCTTGCTCCATTCAGACTATTCTCAAAGCCCTTAAAATTTTCTAAATACCAATTCTTGATATCTAAAACTTCATTCATTCGTAATTTTCTCCATTAAATTAGAACATGTTTCACATACCGGGGATAGCCGGTTGAAATCTAAATTTAACCGCAATGAAAGATTTAAATTAATCAACTTTTTACCGGCTCTGAATTCTTTTCTTTCAACCAATCGTAACCTTTATTTTCAAGTTCGAGTGCTAAATCTTTTCCTCCTGATTTTACTATTTTCCCTTTATACAGAACATGGACAAAATCGGGAACAATGTAGTTCAATAATCTTTGATAATGAGTAATAACAATAGTTGATCTTTCAGGGCTTATTAATTTATTCACGCCATTTGCAACTATACGCAAGGCGTCAATATCCAGGCCGGAATCGGTTTCATCCAGTATTGCCAACGTCGGTTCAAGTGCCGCCATTTGGAATATTTCATTCTTCTTTTTCTCACCACCGGAAAATCCTTCATTAACAGAGCGGTTTAATAGAGTTTGATCCATCTCCAACAATTTCATTTTCTCCTTTATAAGAGATAGAAACTCAATAGCATCCAGCTCCTCTTCACCTCGATATTTACGTGCTTCATTCAGAGCTGTTTTCAGTAAATTTGTGTTGCTTACACCTGCAATTTCTACCGGATACTGGAATGCAAGAAATATACCTTCTCTCGCCCTGTCCTCCGGTGATAATTTCAAAAGATTTTTTCCTTTAAAAATTATTTCTCCTTTTGTTACTTCGTATTCTTCCCGTCCTGCGAGTACTTGAGCCAGTGTACTTTTGCCTGAACCGTTAGGTCCCATAATTGCATGAATCTCACCGGTGTTAACTTTTAGATTTATTCCTTTAAGGATTTCTTTACCTTCTATTCTCACATGTAAATCTTTAATTTCCAGCATTAATTTTGCCTCTCAAATTTTGAAATATCTTTTATAAGATAAATTTTTTCACCTTTAACCATCGGATTATCCGACATTGCCTTCAAGACTGATACTCAACAATTTTTGTGCTTCGACAGCAAATTCCATCGGTAATTCCTTGAAAACTTCTTTACAATATCCATTTACAATTAAGTTCACGGCATTCTCCGTTGAAATTCCCCGTTGATTCAGATAAAAAATTTGATCCTCACCAATTTTAGAAGTTGTAGCTTCATGTTCTATCTGTGCAGTAGGATTATTTATTTCCAGATAAGGGAATGTATGAGCGCCACATTTATCTCCGAGTAAAAGCGAATCGCATTGGGAAAAATTTCGCGCATTATCAGCTTTTTTTGAAACTTTTACCAATCCTCGATAGCTATTATTGCTTCTTCCGGCAGATATTCCTTTAGAGATAATAGTACTCTTGGTATTTTTACCGAGATGAATCATTTTTGTACCTGTATCGGCTTGCTGCATATTATTAGTTACCGCAACTGAGTAAAATTCACCTATTGAGTTTTCACCTTGCAGGATACAACTGGGATACTTCCAGGTTATTGCCGAGCCGGTTTCAACTTGGGTCCATGAAATTTTGGAATTTATACCTCTGCAAGCGCCCCGTTTGGTTACAAAATTATAAATTCCTCCTTTACCGTTTTTATCACCGGCATACCAGTTTTGTACAGTAGAATATTTGATTTGTGCATTATCCAACACTACCAATTCAACAACCGCAGCATGAAGCTGATTTTCATCTCTCTTCGGGGCGGTACAACCTTCGAGATAACTAACATAGGCTCCTTCATCGGCAATAATTAAGGTTCGTTCAAATTGTCCGGTGTTTGAAGCATTTATTCTGAAATAAGTCGAAAGTTCCATAGGGCAGCGTACACCTTTAGGTACATAAACAAATGAACCGTCGCTGAATACTGCAGAATTCAAAGTTGCAAAAAAGTTATCGGTGTAAGGAACTACGCTCCCAAGATATTTTTTTATTAGACCGGGATAATTTTTAATTGCTTCAGATATTGGGCAAAATATAATCCCCAATTCCGCCAGGGTATTTTTAAATGTTGTTGCAACCGAGACACTATCAAAAACAGCATCTACTGCAACACCACTTAACCTTTTTTGTTCTTCGAGTGAAATGCCTAATTTCTCGAAAGTTTTTCTTAATTCCGGGTCTACTTCATCAAGACTGTTTAGCTTCGGCTTTTTCTTTGGAGCCGAATAATACGAAATACTTTGATAATCTATTTCCCGATAATGAACATTAGCCCAATGAGGTTCTTTCATAGTTTTCCAGTGCCGATATGCTTTTAATCTCCATTCCAACATAAACTCCGGTTCACCTTTGATTGCAGATAGTTTTCCGATGGTTTCTTCATTTAAACCCGGAGGTAAACTATCGGCTTCTATATCACTTACAAAGCCATACTTATACTCCTTATTGGCTAATTTTTCAATAGCCGTTACTTCTGTATTGCTCATCTTCTCTCCTTGCATTTTCCTTTACCTTCGGACTCATTACTTAAGTACCATATATTTTTTTAATACTTACGAAACGTAACCAATCTATACAAAAATGTCAAGATTGCTTTTTTTATCACGATTTTAATCACTAGTTTATGAATCGACACAACCCAAAATAAACTTATTTTACAAATATATTGGACCGTTAGACGTCACGTGCCTTCTACAGGAAGAGAATAGTATCCTCAATAATATTTTTGTTTTTTATGTCAAGAAATATTGTAAGCCGGTAATAATTCTTCAAACAAAATAGACAAAGCAGGAATGACAGTAAGATTCCTTAACTTTAAGAACATAGTAAAAATAATACGACCTGTTTCAGTAAGAAAATATTTGTAAGAATGTTTTACTCTTTTAACAAGTTTAAAAACTATCAATCTCTTTAAGAGACGAGAAATTTTAGAAGTACTCCACTGTTCATTGAAATATTTGGATAAGTACCTCTTCAGATGTTTACTGGTAAAACCATTAGCTATCAAAGCGCCGTTTATCAGCGCTTGAAAAATTTGAATTTCCTTTTCATTTAACGGATTGAATCCTTTGTAGTTTTTGTTATTTACAGTTTTTCTATTTGTAAATTCGGAAAGCTGCGAAATAGCTTTACTATTATCATCCATTTTAGAAAGAAAGTCTAAGTATCTTTTTGTGTCAGCTTTACCGAAACGAATAATATGAATAAGCGAGTAAATAGATCTTTCCATTTGAGCCCGTTGTTTGCTTACAGTTCCATTTTTATGATGAACATCTCTGAAAACTTTTAATTGGGAAACATCATTTACAGTAAGTTCAATACGAAGAACATTACCGGATTTATTATAGATTTTAATACTTAAGAATCCGCATTGATGTTTTATACGGAATCCATTATAAGTTCTTTTACAACTGCTTTGAATTCTGCCGGCTTGTTTACCGGATAACTTTTTTCCTAAAAATGACATAACATTTTCCGGTATGACGGTATTGTTGCAATAATTGAGTAATTGTTTATAGAGAATATCTAATCTTTCTTCGGACTTAAATATTATGTCGGTAGAATATTCAATTTGTTTAATTGACCAATGATATTTCATAGTCCATAATTTGCTTAGAGGTTTTATTATGGGAACATATTCTTCAACCCAACCATCTAATTTCGAATGGAATTTACTGACGTCAATATTATCTGAAATTACTTGTGCTTTTTCAATATCACCTATCCAAGTAAAACAGTTATCGGATTTTGTATATTCTATATTAGCTTTCTTCATATCTAATGCTAACAGTGCGATTCTGCTCGCATGATCTTTTTGTGGATCAGGAACACCTCCAGCAACCATATAGGCATCACAATGTTTATATTTTGTACTATAAATCATTTCAATGCTTAAATTTTTCTGTGTGAGATAAAACATTTCGAACGATGACCGAATCAAAGCAGGGGTTTTACTTAACGCGTTAAAACCGGGTGATTCTTTACCGCTGCCATTACCAAGTTGTTCGCGAAT
>CBFDUR010000122.1:0-6123 GCA_965613005.1 uncultured Ignavibacteriales bacterium | reverse complement strand
AAAAATCCGCAGAGAGTTGTTTATCCTGAAGGTGAAGAAGAAAAAATTGTTCGCGCCGCTCATTTGGTGATGACTGAAAATATCGCCAAACCAATTCTTTTAGGAAATCAACAGATAATAACGAAAACAATCGAAAAATTAAAATACAATCTTGCAGAATTTGTGATAATAGATCCGATGTTATCTAATAAAAATCAATATTATGCAAGGATATTTTATGAGAACAGACAAAGGAAAGGAGCTACTTTAATAGAGTCAAAGCAATTGATGAAAGATTCTATTTATTTCGGTTCTATGATGCTCAAAATGGGCGATGCCGAAGCATTAATTAGCGGATTGACAACGCATTACCCTAATACAATTAAACCGGCGCTACAATGTGTTGGTGTTAAAAAAGGTCTTAATCTTGTATCAGGGCTTTATATAGTAGTTACTAAAAGAGATGTTTATTTCTTTGCAGATACTACTGTGAATGTCAATCCTACTTCCGAAGAACTGGCTGAAATAGCAATTTCTACGGCGGATACTGTCCAGCAGTTTGATATAACTCCAAAAGTTGCTATGCTTTCATTTAGCAATTTCGGGAGCGCAAAATATCCCCAATCCTTAAAAGTTAAAAAGGCGGTGGAATTAGTTAAATCAATACGTCCCGAATTGACGGTGGATGGAGAAATGCAAGCCGATACTGCCGTTGTTCCGAAAATAATTGAAAATGATTTTCCTTTCAGTTCATTAAAAGGTAAAGCTAATGTTTTGATTTTCCCAGATCTTAATTCGGGTAATATAGCTTATAAACTTATGGCAAGGATAGGGGAAGCAAGTGTAATCGGACCAATATTAATGGGAATGTCAAAGCCTATTCATGTTCTTCAAAGAGGCGCATCAGTTGAAGATATTATCAATATGACTGCAATTGCAGTTGTAGAAGCTAATCATAAGGAACAATAGATATAAAAATGATATAAAATGTATAAAATAATATCGTCACATTCAAAATGATTCTATTGAGCTTTTTAGAGTTGACTTATTTATAAATTTTGGCAGACATATCGATAAAAATAATTTTTTGATGACCTCTCGCACAATAATGCACAATCTTAGAATATAAATTTTCAATTTAACTTTATAAATTGTTACTTTCACGAATAATTTTAATTATTTTGTATTCTATTCTGTTGTAACATGAAAAAAAATATTTTTTTACTCTTCATTTCTTTTTCACTTTTCCAAATAAAGTTATATTCCCAACATTTAGCACTTGGATTTGAAGTACCTATAGTGATAAATAACACTAATGTCCATATCGGAAACGGTGTGAATTTTTCCTTTGAATATAAAATGTTTAATGTATTTTCATTGAGTGGTGATTTAGGCGGTGTTAGTGCTCTGACAAACGGAAGTAAATTGGTATCGGGTTCATATTCTTTATTTTGGGCAGAAGCAGATATTCAGATAAAAAAAGTTAAAGGTGAGATCCAACCTTATCTCGGAATAGGAATTGGCTATTATAAAACGGACATAAACTTAGCTGCTCTAACAAGGTTCGTTGCCGATAATAATGTATTAAGTGAAATGGATGTTGTACAATATAAACTTGGTTATAATTTACAAGGCGGTTTGGATATACCGCTTTCTTCAGTTTTCGTTTTTGAAACTGAAATTAAATATGTGATTTTTAATCCTAGGATTCGTAGAATTTACAAGGATATAAATACATCAAAATCTTTTACGGTAAACGAACATCCGAATCTAAATACTTTTTTCTTTCAATTCGGACTAAAAGTTGTTATTTGATTTTTTAAAAAATAACCAAATTACAATATTATATCTATGACTCAAAATTTTTTTTCGAATATAGAATTATATTATTCTGATGAGAAAAATTTTTCCGGTAATTATGCTAAAATTGACAACGATGAATATAAGCATATTACAAAAGTTATGCGGCATAGTCTAGGAGACGAAGTCTATTTAACCAACGGGAACGGCAAAATTTACAAAGGGAAAGTATCTAATATCTCCAACGAAAATTTAATGGTCCTAATTACCGATATACTTGCTTTTGAAAATAGACTAAAAAATATAATATTTTGCATCCCTAAATTGAAAAGCCCTGATAGAATGAGATTTGCTCTTGAGAAATGTACTGAACTCGGTATTACGAATTTCATTATATTTAATGCCGATTATAGTATTAACAAGGGTAGTAAGCTGGAGAGATGGAATAAAATTACTCTTGCTGCAATGAAACAGGCTTTGTTGAGTTTTATCCCGAAAATCGAATTATCCGGTTCATTGGAAAAAATTATCAACCTCAATGGTAAAAAGATATGTTTCGAACAAACCGCAGAAATGAGATTTAACAGCTCTATCATAAGTAATGCGGACAGAACGTTTTTTATCTTTGGTCCGGAAGGCGGATTGAGCAAAAGAGAGCTGGCAATGTTTAATAAAAACAATATTTACAACTTTGCTGAAAATAGGTTAAGAGCAGAAACAGCGATAATTAAATGTGCTTGTCTCCTTTAAAAAATGTTGGGAAAAATTAAAATGAGATATTTACTATTATTATTTATATCTCTTTTATTCAGCGCATGCAGCAGCGCAATTAGGTTTACATCAAATAATAATGCTAAAAAATTCAAATCCGGCAATAAAGAGATAAACACGACTCAAAACATTAAGTCTTATTCAGAATACTCCAATTACAAACCATTAAAAACCGTTCAAGGAATTGCTTCTTATTATGCGAATAAATATAACGGAAAAATAACTTCCAACGGTGAAATATTTGATATGTATAAGATGACGGCAGCTCATCATTATTTTCCCTTTAATACAATTGTAAGGGTAACTAATCTTAATAACAATGAGTCTGTAATAGTTAGAATTAATGACAGATTACCCGTCTATAATCGTAGGATAATTGATCTTTCGTATGGTGCGGCAAAAAAGATAGGAATGTTAATAAGCGGAATTGCAAAAGTAAAATTGGAAGTTTTAAAATGGGGTAATGGTAAATAAGATTTCGACAATCATATATTCAAAAAAAATAAATTTTACATAAAATACGCTTTAATATAATTGGTACATTATTAGTTTGTCGGAATCAAGCAAACCGTATTTTTTATAAAGAGCCGTAAAAGAATTGAAAAAATAATTTATTTAATGAAGAATTTAAAACTATAACACTATTTTTTATCGGACTTTCTTATTTCTTTTTAAGCCGGTTTTCTAATGCCAGACGTTTTTCTTTTATTAGATTAATTATCAACAGGATTACTGCTATAGCTAGAATAAGATGTACATATCCATCGAGGTTAATGCCTAAAATTATACAAACGAGCCACGCTATAAATAAAAATAGAATCAATAACCAGCGCATAATTCTCTCTGGAAATTATTCTGCAGTTTAAAGAGAATGTGAAAAATTACACTATCCTTTTTTCTTATCAAGAATAACGATTAAAGAAATATTAAATAACCGAAAGTCTATAAGTATAAGTAATAATGGTTTTAAATTTAATTTCAATTTTATTTTGGAATATCCAACTTCATTAAAAATATTAAATAAAATCCAAATTTGTAATCCGAAGATTATCAATAATTATGTATTAATCAAGACTAATTACTAAAAGTATAAAATTCTGTAACACAGATTACATGAAATTGCGAATCATAAATAAGCCTTCTCTAAAAAGGTATTTTTATTGTGAAAAAGCTTTGCTCCTTGTTAATATTTTCAATTCGAAAACTTGGAAATCATCTCTTTGAGTATAGTTCACAAATTTTTATAAATCTACTTTAAAAAGCTCAATAAGCTCATTCAGAAAGAACGAAGTAACTGAAGAATCTCTTATTTCACAATGGATTAGAGATTTTTCACTGACTAAATGAATGTGTTCCGAATGACCCATCAGTAATTTTAAGAATAGACTTTTTCATAAAGATATCCAAATAAAAAACCCAGTGTTGGGGAAACACTGGGTAATGATTCTTTAATGTTAAAAGAGCAGGGGAGAACTCTTTAACAGAATCATAATAACTGTGATTTTTGTCTTTGGAAATTTAGATTTTCCGGTTCGTAATGTCAATGAATAATTATAGCATTTTTATTCGTTTTGCCACCCATCACAAAAAGAAGACTAAAAAATCATGCAAATTCTATAATACCTTATTTCATTCGGAGCTGTCTTGTTTGAAAGATGATCATTTCCAATTTCTATAGCGCCTAATATAATTATTAGATTAGAAATATTGAGTGTCCAAATAGATTACTTGCTTTTTATACTAAATCTATCGTTATTTAAAAAAGATTCTTGTATTTTATTAAAAGCGAAAAAATTTATTGTATTTAAATCCCGGTTAAAGAAAACAACTATGAAAATATTTAATGAAATAAAAACCGTTAAGGGCGGTTTTATTTTTATTTTAATACTTATTATCGGAATTGGAGTATCTTCTTATCGAAACGCAAATGAAGTATTCGAAACGGCAGAATGGAGAGCACATACATACAAGATATTAAATGCTATTGAAGATGTTTTAACTCAACTAGTTGGCGCCGAAGAAGGACAACGAAGTTATCTAATTACCGGTGATGAAAATTATCTTCAAAATTATAATGCAGGACGAAAAATTATATATCTTAAAATTCAAGAATTAAAACAAATGCTGAAGGATAATAAGGTACAACTTGAAAAATTAGATAATCTCGAATCGTCCATCACTCTCAGATTTAAAAGTTTACAGAATACGATAGAATTCAGGAAAAATGGAAATTTACAGGCGGTCGAAAGCAGAATGAAAAAAAGAGCGGGCAAAAAATTTATGGATGAAATAAGTACTAGTCTAGGAATGATGCAAACGCTCGAGTACAAAAAGCTCCAAAAATGGGATAAAATGTTGGTAACAAATGTGAAGAATACTTTTGTTACCATTATTGTCGGAACATTGGTTAGCTGTGTGATATTTCTTACAGTGTTCTATATTCTTGACAGTGAAATTTCAGAGCGGAAAAAAATAGAAAAAGCAATCAGGCAAGAGATGGAATTTTCTGAAAGATTGCTCAATAGCAGTATTGACGGCATAGTTGCTTTTGATAAAGATTTTAGATATACCTTGTGGAATCCGGGGATGGAAGAGATGACGGGAATTAAAAAATCACAAACATTAGGTAAAATTGCTTTTGATGTATTACCTTTTTTAAAAGAAATTGGAGAGGATAAATATTTTTATGAAACGTTGAAAGGAAATTATATAATTGCAAAGGATAGATGGTTTCATATTCCCAGCACTAAAAAGGAAGGGTATTTTGAAATCTATTACTCACCGATAATAGATATAAATAAAGAAATTACCGGAGGAATTGCAATTGTACGAGAAAGTACTCAAAGAAAATTAGCTCAAGAAGCACTCGAAAAAGCAAAGGAAGAATTGGAAAAACGCGTAAAAGTAAGAACCTCTGATCTTTCTAAGGCAAATAAAGAACTTCGGAAGGAAATTATTGAACGGAAAAAAGCCGAAGAATTAATTAAAACCTCTCTGCAAGAAAAAGTGGTGCTTTTAAGAGAAATCCATCATCGAGTTAAAAATAATTTACAGGTGATATCCAGCTTGCTTAATTTACAATCGACTTATATTGAAGATCCCAAATCACTGGAAATCTTTAGAGAAAGCCAAACCCGGGTTAAAACTATGGCGCTAATACACGAAAAATTATATCGGTCTAAAGATTTAAATAAAATAGAATTTGCAGAATATATAAGAACATTGGTAAATGATCTTTTTACTTCTTACAATACCGATGCCTCTAAAATTCATCTCAAAAGCAAAATAGAAGGAATATTTTTAGGAGTTGATACTGCAATATTATGTGGATTAATCATTAACGAATTAATTTCCAACTCGCTAAAACATGCATTTCCCAATGGTAAAAAAGGGGAAATATTCATCGGCTTATCAAAAGATGCCGGTAACAGGTTTATCTTGATAGTTAAAGATAACGGTATTGGCTTTCCTAAGGAGATAGATTTTAGAAATACGGAATCTTTGGGACTTCAACTCGTTACTACTTTAACGGATCAATTGGGTGGTACTGTAGAACTCAATAAAAATGGGTAT
>CBFDUR010000121.1:0-6125 GCA_965613005.1 uncultured Ignavibacteriales bacterium | reverse complement strand
TCAATTCAGCTTTAAGTTCATTGGATTTAAAAACTACTTTTTCATTTTCAAATTTCAAGGAAATCACATTACCATTATTTTTGTACAAAATATAATTGTCCTTTAAAAAGTAGCAGTTATCTTCCTTTTGAAAACTTTCTTTTGTTAAATAAAATTTAGGTTTAATTTTATAAGGAGCGCCGTTTGTAGGGCAGAATGTGGTGCAGTTACCGCATTCGTTACAAAAATCGCCTAAATTTATTATTTGATGTTTCTGAGAAATACGAAAAGATTTTTGAGCTATAATTTTATAATCATCATTTTTAATTTCAACGATTGGAAATTTTATTTCTTCAAGGTCAAATTCAACGGCAATATTAGTTAGATTTGGACAAACGGAAACACAGACGTTACAAACATCATCACAATAAAGACATCTGTCCGCCTCTTCTATTGCAGAGATTTCGTCTAACGTATGATGAACTAATTCGAAACCGTTTCTTTTTTCCACCGGAATTACGGGAATACTTTTTCCATATTGACGGAATGCTTGTTTTTTTTGGAAACCGATAAGCGACATTTTTTGCACATCATCTTCAACAGATAGAGTAAAATTACTATTTGCCTTTTTTATTATATTTTCAGCCGCTTGTTTTCCATCTTTAACGGCATTTATAAGAGAATCGGCGCCGCGTAAGGCATCCCCTCCGGCAAATATATTTTCAATTTGTGTTTCATTTGTTTTGTCCTCAACAACTAATTTTTTATCCGGCAAAAAGTCCAAAATAACATCCTGACCAATAGCAGTGATAATCGAATCAAATTCAAGCTCATATCCGGAACCGTCTATTTTAATTGGGCGAGGTCTGCCGCTTGAATCCAATTTATCTAATTTCATTTTTGAAAGAGTGATTTTCTTTTTATTATTGATCCCTTTACTGCTTTTTTCCGGTGCAGTTAATTCCAAAACAGAAATTTTTTCCTCTTCCAAAGCAGCAATTTCATCTTTATCAGCCGGCATTTCTTTTTTTGTGCGCCGGTAAATCAGTGTAACTGTTCCATCAGCGCCTATAATCCGTTTAGCCGTACGGGCGGCATCTATTGCCGAATTCCCACCGCCAATTATAGCAACACTTTTTCCCAGACTAAAATTCACACCGGTTCGTACCATCGACAAAAACGAAAGCTGGTCATAAACACCATCTAAATTTTCTCCTCTGATATTTAATTTTTTGCCTTTTTTTGCACCGACTGCGATATAAATAAAATTAAAATCTTTCCTTAGCCGGTCAAAATAATCTTCTGTAATCTCAACATTATAATTAAACTTCACTCCAAGTGAAGCAATATTTTCTATATCCGACCGGATTGCTTCTTCAGAAATTCTAAAAACCGGAATTGCTCCCGAAACCATTCCCCCTGCAAAATTATTACTTTCAAAAACTTCAACTTCAAAACCCTCTAATGCAAGAAAATAAGCGGCGGATAAGCCGGAAGGGCCTGCACCGATAACAGCAGCTTTTAAACCGTTTAATGATTTTGGTCTTAACTTAAACTCAGCTTCTTCACGTTCGGTAACAAAACGTTTTATTTCTCTAATTAGCAAAGGGTTATCGTAATTAATTCTTGTGCATTTGCTTTGACAAAGGTGGTCGCACACCATTCCTGTAATATGAGGTAATGGATTTGTTTTTATTATTACTTCGAAGGCTTTGCGAAATTCACCTTGTGCGGTATAATACATGTAATTCGGAATGTCCTGCGAAATTGCACAAGTGTTAATGCATGGTGCATATATACAGTCAAATGCCGGAAGATCACGATCTGTTTTAATGTTTTCATAAATGAAAAATGATTTTTTGTAACGCTCATTATTTATAATCTTTCCGGCATATTTGTTTAAGTAATTTAAACCGGCGAGCTTAACATTTTTTGAATCCGGTGAATGCTTCAAAACAAATTCTTCTAAACAGGATGCAGAAACGTTTTGCATATTCTTTTTAATTTCCATAAGATATTGAGATAATCGAGTATAGCCGCCGGGCTTCAGTAAATCGGAACAAACCGTAACCGGCTTTATATTACAAGCGAGAATGTCCGATACATTAAAAGTATCTACACCGGCAGAAAATGAAATATCCAATTCACCGTTAAATTCATTTTGCAGTTTTGCAGCTAAGCTGCTAATGCTTATAGGGTGAAGTGCCCGTCCGCTCATATAAACCATTTGTTGATCTTCAGGAAGTTCTTTTGTCCGGTTCAAAGATTCTAAAGTGTTTGTTAATTTCAATCCGAACTGAACACTGTTTTTTTCTGCGGTTTGAATAAGTATTTTTATTATTTTTAATCCGTCTTCATATTTCAGATCATGCTCAAAAGCTTCATCAGGAACAATAGTTTCATATCCAAGTTTTTCATTAAGAATATAACGCAGCTCTCCGGCACCTAATAAAGTAGGGTTTAGTTTTACAGTTGTGTGCAGTTCCCTTTTTTCAATTAAATATTTTGCAATACTTTCAATTTCATCCGGGGGACATCCGTGCATTGTTGAAAGAGTTACACAATTAGAAATTCTAGCCGGAATTTTTAGATTTTTTATATGCGGATAAATTCCGGTAAGTGAATCTATTTTCTCATCTAATTCTTCGCTGCAATCGTTCATTTTGTCCAAGAACCATTGAATATTTGAATTCATTATTCCCTTCAAATCATAGCCGATACTCATATTGAAAATAGTTCCGAATTCGAGACTGTTCCAGCCGAATTTATCTTTAAGAACGTGAATTAAAATCCAAGCGTTCAAATATTCATCAAATGAATCTTTTATTTTAAGTTCTTGCGACCATTCACAATTATATCCTTCGTCTTCCATCTCAATACAAGGTTTTGCAACCTCAATTTCATCCAATGTTTGTACGGTTTTTAACTCGATATAGCGCGAGCCGGTTAACCAAGCCGCAACAATGTTTTGCGCTAATTGTGTATGCGGACCGGCGGCAACTCCGATAGGTGTTTCAAGTAACTGTTCATATCTTTGTAATTTGAAAAGATCTGCTTTTGACGGAGTGAAAAATAATTCTTTATAAATCCCAAAAATTTTCCCTTCCTTTTCTTCGGTAAGAATCCACTTTAATAATTTCGATAGTGAAACTTTGTATAATTTATCGCTCATTATTTTTTTGTTTTTAATAGATTTATTTAATACATCAATTCTGTTTATTTAAGTTATCTTCACACAATTCAATTAAAACTCCGTTGGTATACTTAGGATGAAGAAACGCAATGTTCATTCCTTCGGCACCTTTGCGAGGCTCTTCATCTACCGGTTTTAGCTTTTCGGCTTCGGCTTTATTCAAGGCTTCTTTAATATTATCAACCTTAAAAGCGATATGATGAACCCCTTCGCCTTTTTTTTCAATGAATTTTGCAATTGAACTGTTTGATGATGTGGATTCGAGCAATTCGATTTTTGTTTGCCCGACTTTAAAAAATGCCGTTCTTACTTTTTGACCGGGAACGTCTTCAATAGCGTAACATTTTGACCCGAGTAGTGTCTCAAAAAGTTTTATCGACTTTTCCATATTTTTTACTGCAATTCCAATATGTTCAATTTTAGATATGTTCATTTTTATTTTGATTCCAATCGTTTGTTATTATTTTATTGATAATGTTAAAATATTAAAAACGGATGAAAGAAAGAAAAAGGTATTAATTCTTCTTGTTGGAAACAGCTTTTGAAATTAATCATTTTCAACGGCAAAGCAAATTTAATTGATACAAATGCAGTTATGAAACGTTTGTATTAACAACTAAATCTTTGTTTTTCTGCTTGCCCGGTGTAATTTTTTTTTATTACACGGGGTAAAGAAAACGGGAGAAAATTAATTAAAATATAATTTTGTAAAACATACCCAAAAAGTAGAAAGTATGAAGAAATGGGGAAATGTGATATTAATATATTTAATGAAAGCTGCGAATTCGTAATCCGCAAATCCGCAATCCAACAATTAGATTTTAAAATTTAAATTTCATAGCTTTTTTTAGTCTGAAGCTTGAAGTCCGAAGTCCTAAATCTGTCTCTCATCTTCTGTCTTTTATCTTCCGACTTCCATCTTCTAACTTCCGGCTTGCCACGTTGTGAAACCTATTTCGAAAATAAATTTAATGCAGTTTTACCCGGATTTTTATGGAATGTATTTTCTAAAGTAAATTTGATAGATAATGAACATTGTTTTGAAAAATGTCTATATTTGCAAATATTATTTAAATTTGATAAATATATGCTTCTTCAATTTCTAATAAACGGCTTAATTACCGGTAGTATATATGCATTGGCTGCATTAGGCTTTGCTTTGGTTTATAATACTACCCGTATTTTTCATCTCGCTTATGCCGCAGTCTATATGTTCGCTCCCTATATGCTCTTTACTTTTTATGTAACAATGGGTATCCCTTTCGTTCTATCTTTTATTATTTCCGTTTTACTTACGATGTTTCTAAGTGTTTCGTTTGAGTTTTCGGTTTATAAACCGCTTAGTAAAAACAAAAGTTCCGGGGAAGTAATCCTTATCAGTTCACTCGGTATTATGATAATTGTGATTAACGTGATTGCAATGTTCTACGGAAATGAAACAAAAATAATTGTATCCTCCATATCCAATTCAATAAGTTTCGGTAATATAATAATTACTTATAACCAACTGTGGCAATTTAGCGTTTCGGTAATTCTACTTGTTGTGTTTTTTGTTCTTCTCGGTAAGTCGAAATTCGGACAAAAAGCAAGAGCCTTAAGAGACGATACGGAGCTTTTTATGGTGATGGGTTATAACGTTTACGGAATGCGGACTTTACTTTTTTTACTTAGCGGTTTATTTGTTGCCGTGAGCAGTAATTTAGTTGCATTTGATGTGGGAATGGATCCTTATGTAGGATTGCCGATGCTTTTAAATGCTCTTGTTGCTTTAATTATTAGCGGGGTGGGTAAGTTTGAAGCACCTGTCCTCGGCGGTTTTATTATAGGATTATTACAAGCGCTTACCGTATTTGCATTTTCCGCACAATGGCAAAATGCAATAACGTTTTTATTAATGATATTATTTCTAGTATTTAGACCTCAAGGATTACTCGGTGAAAAACAAAGAGCAGTATAAAAATTCCGTTATGAATTTATTATATTTAATAATATTATAAAATAAAAGCAGGTAAATAAAATGGAATCAATTATAGAAAAAATTAGAAAACTTCCTCCTGAAATGAAAGAGCAGGTAATAGATTTTATTGATTATTTGGGTAGTAAGGAAAACTATACTATAAAGAAAAAACCTAAATTAGATTGGTTCGGCGGACTAAAAGAATTTAAAATGAAATATACATCCGTTGAATTGGAGAAGAAATCTGTCGAATGGAGAATGTGATGTACCTTTTAGATACTAATATTTTCTTAGAAGGACTATTAGAACAAGAAAAGAGTTGAAAAGAGTGATTTATCTTAAAAACGGAAGAATTGCAGCAAATGAAAAACCGGAAAATGCGTTTAACAAAATTGGACAAGGATAATGTTAAAAATTTCGAATTTATTCGCCGGTTACAAAAAAGATGTTCCTATTTTAAAAGATATTAATTTAAAAATTTATGACGGCGAAGTTCTTTTACTTGTAGGTAGGAACGGCGCCGGTAAATCCACACTTGCAAAGGCTATTATAAATAACGTTCCATATATGGAAGATGAAATTTTATTTAAAGAAAAAATCTTATTTGACAGCACAAAAAAAATCAATGTAAATACACATAATATTATAAATAACAGCATCGGCTATTTTTTACAAGGCGGGAGAGTCTTTCCCCAGCCTACCGTTGAAGAAAATATTAATCTTGCAGGTAACGGAACGGATTTTAATAATTCAATTCTTTAATTGGCAATTGGAATGAAAAAGCTACGTACTTAAGTCTTGGTCAAAAACATGTGCTTGCTCTTGCTATGGTTTTATCGAAAGAACCCGAATTCTTAATACTTGATGAACCCACTGCCGGACTTGATGATAAAAATGTCGATATTGTTATTGATATAATTAGTAAATTGAAAAACGAAATTAAGTTGTCAATTCTTCTGATTGAACATAGGACAGAAGAAATTAGAAGTCTTGCGG
>CBFDUR010000120.1:0-6157 GCA_965613005.1 uncultured Ignavibacteriales bacterium | reverse complement strand
ACAAAGTATTTTATCCGGTATCCAAGTAGCTGAGTTGAAGGATGCTATTCATTCGGGTAACATTTCAAGAATAATTGCTGTCCCGGGTATAGGTAAAAAAACAGCGGAAAGGCTTTTATTGGAACTGAAAACAAAAGTTGATCATGTAACGGATATGGAATCGACAACCGTTAACTATAGCCTGAGAAGAGAGGCGGTAACAGCTCTGACAACCCTCGGTTACAATTTAAAGATTGCCGAAAAATCGGTAATGGATTGTATTTCCGAAAATCCTTCTATAACTTTAGAAGAATTAATAAAAAAAACATTGAGCAAATTGAACAGATAATTTATCGAATTTTTATCCTCAAAAAATCCATAGTGGATTGTATAATTTAACTATATATTTACAACAGTAAAAAGATTATAGATTAAGTGGAATATGTAAAAAGTCCGTTATCAAGTCTTCGGAAGATATCTATAACAACAATCAAATTTCAAAAAAAAAATTTTTGAGAGAGACAAATTGTTTCGCAAAGCTTAAAGTAATATATGTCACACTACATTTTTATCTAACTATAAATTTTCTAATTAGCAATATAAATTATTGAAAAGAAAAAATAATTAAAAAGCAGCAGACGAATGGCTATGATCGGAATAGAAAACAAAACGGATAAAAATACTTTAACTAATGAAGAAGAACTTATCGATGCTTCAAATAAGCTCAACTTTTATGTAGGTGAAAGTAATGAAATGAATGAATATTTCGAAATTAAAATGAACTCCAAAAGCAAAAATGATGACGATGAAGATAATGACGATGACTTTGATGATGAAGATAATGACTTAGATGATGACGATGACGACGATGATGACGATGACGACGACGATGACGATGAAGATAATGACGATGACTTAGATGATGACGATGACTTAGATGATGACTTTGACGATGACGACGATGATGATTTTTATGAAGAGGATTTTGATTTCGATGATGATGAGGAGGAGGAAAATAATGACGATGATGAAGACTAATCTCTCTTAGTTTAACTGTTACCGTCTTAATCGAAGTATCGTTCTAATATCCGAAGAACTTTTTTCTTAATAAATAATTTTTGACATAGTCGGTTATACCGTCTTCCAATGAATTTATTGGATTAGTATAGCCGGCTTTCTTTATCCGGTCTAATTTAGCTTCTGTAAAATATTGATACTTTTCCGCTAAATGTTCAGGAAGTTCAATATACTCAATATTAACCGGTTTATTCATTGCATTGAATATTGCCGTTACCAGATCGTTCCATGTTCTTGCAACACCCGAACCGACATTAAAAAGGCCGTTTTTATCTTTATTCTCAAGAAAGAATAAAGTTATATCAACAACATCTTTTACATATATGAAATCACGTTTTTGCTCTCCGTCTTTATATTCCGGATTTCTTGATTTAAATAGTTTTACTTTTCCCGATGTTGTTATTTGTTCAAATGCTTTATGGACAACACTTCTCATATCACCTTTATGATATTCGTTAGGACCATATACATTAAAATATTTCATTCCTGCTATCTTATTTAGGATACCTCGCTTTATTGCCCAAAGATCAAATAAATTTTTAGAGTAGCCGTACATATTTAAGGGGCGCAGCTTGCCGCATAAATTTATGTCATCATCGAAACCGAGCGTACCGTTGCCGTAAGTTGCGGCAGAGGATGCATAAATGAATCTTTTATCATTTACGATACAATATTCAGCTAATGTTTTAGTATACTCATAATTGTTGGATAATAAATAATCGGCATCTCCTTCGGTCGTTGATGAATTAGCCCCCATGTGAATAATAGAATCAATATCAAATTCAACACCTTCTTTAATTTTATTAATAAACTCATTTTTATTAATAAAATCGCTGAAATTCAGCGCTACCAAATTTTTCCATTTATCTTCATTACCAAGTTCGTCAACTATAATAATTTTATCTTCGCTAAGCTTATTTAATCTCCAAACGACAGCACTTCCTATAAAACCAGCGCCTCCTGTTACAACAATCATATAAATCCTTTAATGAAAATTGAATATCTTTTTAATAGATGTTAATTTAATTATATTTGCGAATCTATACAAAATATAAAATATATTTAAAATTGTATTACTGAATTTGTTATTATTAACCCGATGGGGTTTAAAAAGGATAAATGAACTTCGTAAATTATTAATTTACAAAGTTTTGATACGTGTATAAATCTTAAGCTATATCTGCCGAGTTATTAATCATTGACCTTTTTATTATTAAAGATGTTTTTTACTTGTGCGGACAATACTTGTTTAACGATAACTATGTTTATCATAATTTGAGAAGAAGAAAATATTTATGGAATCAACATTAGGATATTTAACTCAGCTTTTAAAAGAAAGAATTTTAGTGCTTGACGGTGCAATGGGTACAATGATTCAACGCTACAATTTAAGTGAACAGGAGTTTAGAGGGGATAACTTTAAGAATCATCCGCATGATCTTAAAGGGAATAACGATCTGTTAAGTATAACCCAACCTCGTATTATCAAAGAAATCTACAAAGTTTACCTCGGAGCAGGAGCCGATTTGATCGAAACAAATACTTTTAACGGTACGGCTATTGCACAGGCAGATTACAAAACCGAATCTCTGACATACGATATCAATCTAGCTGCTGCAAGATTGGCAAAAGAAGCAGCCGGAGAATATACACTGAAAGATCCGGCTAAACCGAGATTTGTTGCCGGAACTTTAGGACCAACCAACAAAACGGCGACTTTATCATCGGATGTAAATGATCCGGGTTACAGAGCAATTACATTCGATCAGCTTGTTGAAGCCTATACGGAACAAATAAGAGGACTTATTGACGGTGGAGTAGATATCCTTTTAATCGAAACGGTTTTTGATACCTTAAACTGTAAAGCCGCCATATATGCTATCGAAGAATATTGCGTTAAAATTCAACGTGATATTCCAATAATGATTTCAGGAACTATAGTCGATCAAAGCGGTAGAACGCTGTCCGGTCAAACAACCGAAGCTTTTTGGATATCGGTCTCACATACTAAAAATTTATTAAGCGTAGGTTTAAATTGTTCTTTAGGAGCCGAACAGATGCGTCCTTATATTGAAGAGCTTTCCAAAGTAGCCACCTGTTTTGTGAGCGTTTATCCGAATGCCGGACTTCCTAATGCAATGGGCGAATATGAAGAAACCGCTGAAATGATGGCGTCTGTTTTAGACGATTATGCGAGCAGCGGCTTTTTCAATATTGTTGGAGGATGTTGCGGAACAACCCCTGAGCATATAAAGGCTATTAGCGAGATTGCCGAAAAATATAGTCCGAGAGAAATTCCTCAGGTTGAGCCGTATTTGAGATTGAGCGGCTTGGAACCGTTGATTATTCGTCCGGAAACAAATTTTGTAAACATCGGTGAAAGAACGAATATAACAGGATCAAAGAAATTTGAAAAATTAATTTTATCCGGTAATTACGAGGGAGCCTTAACCGTTGCCCGGAACCAGGTTGAGGGAGGAGCTCAAATAATAGATGTTAATATGGATGAAGGTATGCTGGACTCGGAAGAGGCAATGGTAAAGTTCCTTAATTTGGTAGCTGCCGAACCGGATATCGCAAAACTCCCCATTATGATAGATTCTTCAAAATGGTCTGTAATTGAAGCCGGGTTGAAATGCATGCAAGGGAAAGGTATTGTTAATTCAATAAGTTTAAAAGAAGGCGAAGAGGTTTTTAAAGAACGCGCGCGAAAGGTCTTCCAATTTGGAGCTGCCGTAATAGTGATGGCATTCGATGAAAAGGGACAGGGAGATAGTTTCCAAAGGAAGATTGATATATGCAAAAGAGCATATAAAATTTTAACCGAAGAGTTAAGCTTCCCTCCACAGAACATTATTTTTGATCCTAATATTTTAACTATTGCAACGGGAATTGAAGCACATAATAATTATGCGGTTGATTTTATCGAAACGACGAAATGGATAAAACAAAATCTGCCTTTGGCAAAAGTTAGCGGGGGCATCAGTAATCTCTCTTTTTCTTTTCGCGGCAATAACGTTGTGCGCGAAGCTATGCATTCGGCGTTTTTATATCATGCCGTCAAAGCAGGCTTAGATATGGGTATTGTTAATGCCGGGCAACTTGAAGTGTATGAAGAAATACCCAAAGACCTTTTAGCGCTTGTGGAAGATGCAATATTCAATAGAAGGAAAGATACAACGGAAAGACTGGTGGATTTTGCAGAAACGGTTAAACAAAAAGGCAAAACGGAAGTCAAAAAAGATGAATGGCGTAATTCCCCGGTTGAAGAGAGAATGAAACATGCTCTGATAAAGGGAATTGTAGATTATATTGAAGAAGATACCGAAGAAGCGCATAAGAAATATAAAAATTCACTCGAAGTTATTGAAGGTCCATTAATGGATGGAATGAATGTGGTTGGAGATTTGTTTGGATCCGGCAAAATGTTCCTTCCGCAAGTCGTTAAAAGTGCAAGGGTAATGAAAAAAGCGGTTGCATATTTGATACCTTTTATAGAAGAAGAAAAAAAGGCTTCGAAAGATACACGTGAAGCAGTTAAGATTTTAATGGCTACGGTTAAAGGAGATGTGCATGATATAGGAAAAAACATCGTAGGCGTTGTGCTGGGTTGTAATAATTACAATGTAATCGATTTGGGAGTAATGGTACCAACCGATAAAATTCTTCAAACTGCCATCGAAGAAAAAGCAGATGCTATTGGTATAAGCGGCTTAATAACACCTTCACTAGATGAAATGGTTCATGTGGCAAAGGAAATGGAACGCCGGGGAATTAAAATTCCTCTTTTAATCGGCGGAGCAACTACATCGCGTATTCATACTGCAGTAAAAATTGCGCCTAACTATTCGGGAACAACCGTCCATGTGCTCGATGCCTCACGAAGCGTTCCTGTAGTAAGTAACTTATTAAGCGATGATAAAATTGCAAAGGTTAAATTCATAGAAGAAATAAAAAATGAATACCGGGAAATTCAAACATTATACTTGAAGAAAAAAGAAATAAATAAATATATTTCAATAGAAGAGGCACGTAGAAATAAATTTAAAACCGATTGGGAAAATATTGAAATTAAAACACCGAATAACTTGGGGATTAAGTTATTTAAAAATTTTTCATTTGAAACATTGAGGGAATATATTGATTGGACTCCCTTCTTTTCAACTTGGGAAATGAAAGGGAAATATCCGGCTATTTTTAAAAATGAAAAATCCGGTTCCGAAGCTAAAAAACTTTTCGACGACGCTAACAAACTTTTAGATAAAATAATAAGCGGAAAACTTTTGACTGCAAATGGAGTGATCGGACTGTTTCCGGCAAATTCAACCGGTGACGATATTGAGATTTATACAGATGAAAATAGAAATTCTATAAAAGCGGTTTTACATGCACTCCGTTCACAAGCTAGAAAATCAGCCGGAAATCCTAATCTTGCTTTATCTGATTTTATTGCTCCAAAAGAAAGCGGTTTAAAAGATTATGTAGGTGCTTTCGCAGTTACTACAGGTATCGGAATTGAAAAGCTCATAAAACAGTTTGAAAATGATCATGACGATTATAACAGTATAATGATTAAAGCCCTTGCAGATCGTTTAGTAGAAGCTTTTGCCGAATACCTTCACAAGCAGGTAAGAAAAAAATATTGGGGTTATTCACCCGGAGAAAATTTCAAAAATGAAGATTTAATCAAAGAAAAATACAGAGGGATACGGCCGGCGCCCGGTTACCCTGCTCAACCGGATCATACCGAAAAATTAACAATATTTGAATTATTAAATGTTGAAACCGTCACATCGATAAAATTAACCGAAAATTTGGCAATGTATCCTGCGGCTTCCGTCAGCGGATTATTTTTTGCGCATCCTGATGCAAAATATTTTTATGTCGGTAAAATCGGAAAAGACCAAGTGTCGAGTTATCAAAAACGGAAAGGTATGAGTCTGGAAGAAATAGAAAAATGGTTACGCCCGGTTTTGAATTATGATGAGAGTGAATAATAACTCAACTCCGAAATAATTATTACTTAAAAAACAACTCGATTTTGTACGACCGTAACAATCCCAGCGCGGCGTAGCCGACAACCAAAAATATATTGATATGT
>CBFDUR010000119.1:0-6181 GCA_965613005.1 uncultured Ignavibacteriales bacterium | reverse complement strand
AAAACTATCATCGGCATTGCCATATTAAATTTCGATTCATGCACATGCTCATATTTTTCTTTATCTCTAGGTTTTCCGTGAAATGTTAAGATTACCAATCTGAACATATAAAAAGCGGTTAACATTGCAACCAAAAAACCGGAGACTGCAAATAACCAATGTCCCGTCAATGTACCAAATGCAAATGTTCCGGCTAATATTCCGTCTTTACTTAAAAATCCGGAGGTTAACGGAATTCCTGAAATGGCTAATGAAGCTGTTAAAAAGGTTGCATAGGTAATCGGCATTTTCTTTCGCAAACCTCCCATTTTTCTAATGTCTTGTTCATGATGCATAGCTTGAATTACTGAGCCGGAGCCCAAAAACAATAATGATTTACAGAATGCATGAGTAATCAAATGGAAGAAAGCGAAAGTGTAAGCGCCCCCCCCTAAAGCCATAATCATATATCCTAAATGGCTGATAGTAGAGTATGCAAGAACTTTTTTAATATCATTTTGTGTTAAAGCAATTGTAGCGGGAATAAATGCAGAAATAGCTCCTATTGCGGCAATGAACAAAAGAGCTTCGCCGGTTAACATTGGGAAAATCCGTACAACGAGAAAAACTCCGGCGGCAACCATGGTTGCTGCATGTATTAATGCACTAACCGGAGTTGGACCTTCCATTGCATCCGGTAACCAAACATGAAGCGGGAACTGAGCTGATTTTCCTATTGCACCGCAGAAGATTAAAATTCCGGTTATTGTAAGCCAAGTACTGCTATTGAACGGTAGGTGTCCTATCGAAATCTGATGAAAAATTTCTTGAAATGTGAATGTATGATATGTTGCATAAAGTATTAAAATACCTAAGAACATTCCAACGTCACCAATTCTATTAACGATAAAAGCTTTTTTGGCAGCATCAGATGCAGATTTTTTCTCATACCAAAACCCAATTAGCAAATATGACGAAAGACCGACTAATTCCCAAAACATATACATCATCAAAATGCTATGGGTTAAAACTATACCCGCCATGGAGAAGGTGAAAATTCCAAGATATGCAAAATAGCGGTTATATCTTATATCACCCTTCATATAATCAATTGAGAATATATGTACTAGCGAACTAATGAGTAGAACTACGAAAATCATTATTGCCGCTACGTTGTCGATTAGTATCCCAAACTCTATTTTAATGTTTGCAACAAAAGGAAGACCTTTTAGATCAATCCAAGTAAATTGTCCGACAATATCCTTTCCGTTGTACAAATCTAATTTAAAATAGACTAGAAGAATGCTTGCTATCAATCCAATCAACACCAAGCCGATTTCAATCAGATATACGTATTTAATCCTTTTCCCAAAAAATAGAGCAACAATAAATCCGATTAACGGCATGAATAAGGTTATAGTTGCTAACTGTATCAGTGTATTTTCCGTCATTTGTATTTAATCTTTTAGAGTATCAATTTCATCAACATTGACAGTTGAAAAAGTTTTGTAAATATTTAATACAATTGCTAATGCTACAGCGGCTTCAGCGGCTGCAAGTATGATAACGAACAGTGCTATTATTTGTCCTTGATCACCAAAGTTGCCGAATTTTGCAAAGGCAATAAAGTTTATATTTGCCGAATTTAAGATTAGTTCAATCCCCATTAATACCATAACGGCATTCTTTCTGGTAATTATTCCAAAAATGCCTAATGAAAAAAGAACCGTACTTATAACTAAAAAATGATTTAATCCTACGTGTAACATAATATATACTTAATTTATTTACGTGCTAAAGTTGCTGCTCCTATCATCGCGATAAGAAGCAAAATTCCTAATAATTCAAAAACAAGTGCATATTGTTGAATAAGAATCATACCTAGATGCTTTGTTGTTGTTGCCGGTACTGAATTATTGTAAGATCTCCAGTTTGTTGTAAGCATAACGGTAAAAAGAATTCCTGCAAACAATCCCACACCAATTGCGGCAGGAACTACTTGAAATGTACCTGTTTTTATTTGAACAGAGGTAATTTTATTGGTTAGCATTACACCGAATATAAGAAGAATTAAAATACCGCCGACATAAACTACCAACTGAACTATAGCTATAAAATCCGCACCTAGTAAAACATAAATACCGCTAATTCCGAAAAATGTAAATAAAAGATAAAAAGCCGAGTGAACAATATTTTTATTTGTAACTACAAAAATTGCAGAGAGAATAGTGATGGCTGCAAATAAATAAAAAACTATATCGTAAATGCTCATGGCTTTTTCTCATCCTTTTTCGTTTCTGAATCTTTTTTTTGAGCAGCGGCAGCTTTGGCGGCTGCTTTTTCTTTTTCGTGATTTGCAAAGTTAATCTTTTTTTCCTCTCTCTCAGCCGGAGTTAATGTAACATAGTCATAAATTAAATTTTCACGATAATATTCAGAAAATTCATAAACATCTGTCATATATATACATTCGGTTGGACATGGGAATACACATAATTGACAGTAACAACATTTTGCCAAATCTATATCAAATTTTGTAACCCATAATGCTTTCCTCTTTCCGTTGGATGTTTGCCCTAGATTTTCGCCTGGAATTGCTTTTACCGTTTCTATTATTATACAATCGGCCGGACAAGCTCTGGCACATTGATAGCATCCGATACAGTCATCCATATTCACATAAAGTCGATTTCTTTCACGCTCGGGTAGTTGAAGCTTTACATCGGGATATTGTATTGTTACTGCAGGGACGAACAAATGCTTGAATGTTACTTTCATCCCAATGAAAATTGTTTTTAGTGCGATCCAGCCCTTCTTAAAATAACCCATCATATTAAAATCATATTATAAAACAGTGATTAAACCTACTAAAAATAAATCTACAACGGCAAAAGGAATTAAATATTTCCAGCACACAGCCATCAGTTGATCGACTCTTAAACGCGGTAAAGTCCATCTCAGCCATATTTGAACGAACACAAAAAATAAACCCTTTGCGGTAAACCAGAAAAATTGCTCAATAGGAATTAGCCAAGGTAGTCCAAGTGTATTACCTAAATATCCAAAGGGAGATTGAAAACCTCCGAAAAATATTGCTGCTATAATTGCCGATACGGCAAACATATTTGCATACTCCGATAAGAAAAATATGGCGAATTTCATACCGGAATATTCCGTATGATAACCGGCAACTAATTCGGATTCAGCCTCCGGAATATCGAAAGGTGTTCTGTTAACTTCGGCTAATGTACTTATATATATAATCAAAAAATCTAAAATCATAAGTGGGATGAATAAAAATTTTGATATTCCCCACACCGGTCCGCCGAAAATAATCCAATTCCAAAAAGAACTTGTTTGCATTTCGCTAAGTGTATAAAGGTTGAGCGTACCGGTGATCATAATGATCGTAACTACTACTAAGATTGTCGGTATTTCGTAACTGATAATTTGTGCAGCGGACCTCATAGCACCGAGCAGTGAATATTTATTATTGGACGACCAGCCGGCCATTAAAATTCCAACAACGACAAATCCTGATACAGCTATTATATAAAATAAACCCAAATTAAGATTAGCACCGATAAATGCTCCTGAAAATGGAATTGCGGCAAACACAGCATAACTTCCGACAAAAACTATTATCGGTGCAAGGTTAAAAAATGATTTATCGGTATCATGAGGAACGATATCCTCTTTTTGAAGAAGCTTAAGAATGTCTGCAATAGTTTGTAGTATTCCATGATAACCAACACGCATAGGTCCTAATCTATCCTGCATGTGTGCCGATACTTTTCTTTCTGCCAATACAGCAAATAAAGCAAAAGGAAGAATAAATAAAAATAATGGCAACAAGCTTTGTATAAATGAAGCAGCTATACTGCTGCCGGTTATTTTTAATAGGAAATTATATATCATCTGTCAACTTCTCCTAAAACTATATCTATACTTCCTATGATTGCAACTATATCGGCAACCAAATGTCCTTTGCAAAGTTCATTCAATATTCCGAGGTTTATAAAAGACGGCGCTCGTACTTTAACTCTGAAGGGATTTGCCGTACCGTTACTTATAATGAAATACCCCACTTCGCCACGCGAATTTTCTACCCGTCCGTAAGCATGCCCAACAGGGGGTCTGATTCTTCTGGGAATAGCTGAGCTGACATCACCATCGGGTAATTGTTCGAGAGCTTGTTCTATAATTCGTAAGCTTTGTTCCATTTCAAGAATTCTTATATCATATCTGTCCCAGCAATCTCCTACCGTACCTATTTTACCTTTTCCTACCGGAATCTCAAAGTCGAAACGATCATATACTGCATAAGGTTCTATTTTTCTTATATCCCACTTAACACCGGAAGCCCTTAGATTCGGACCACTTACACCGTAGTTAATTGCTGTCTCCGGTGGAAGAATACCTACGTTAACGGTTCTATCAATAAAAATCTGATTATTGGTTAAAAGATCGTTCAGTTCAACAACTTTAGGACGAAAATATTTAACAAATTCCTTTGTCTGAGTAACGAAATTGGGATGAAGATCATGAGAAAGACCGCCAACCCACATATAATTGTAAAGAAGCCTGGCTCCGCAAGTCATTTCGAATAAGCTGAGAATTTTTTCTCTATCTCTAAAACAAAACAGGAAAGGAGTAAAAGCTCCGATGTCTACACCATAAGTTCCGAGCGCTACTAAATGGGAAGCTATTCTCTGCAGCTCCGCCATTATAACGCGAATAAAATGTACTCTTTCCGGCACTTCAATACCCAATAATTTTTCAACGGTAATAACATAACCGAATTCATTACCCATTGAAGACAGATAATCTATCCTATCTACATAAGGAATTACTTGTGGATAGGTCATCACTTCCGCATGTTTTTCAAAACATCTGTGTAAGTAACCGATATGGGTTTTTACTTCTTTAATAATTTCACCTTCTAGAGTTAATTCAAGCCTCAAAACCCCGTGAGTTGATGGGTGTTGAGGTCCCATATTCAATACCAATTCTTCAGTTTTAAGCGACATAATCTGTAATTTATATTCTCTGTTTAATCATTTAATACGGTACTTTCATACCTTGGTAAAATTCAGGATTCTTATAATCTTTTCGCAATGGATATCCTGCTTCCCAATCGTAAGGCATTAAAATCCTTCTTAAATCCGGATGATTCAAAAAAATTATTCCAAACATATCATAGGCTTCGCGTTCTTCCCAATCAGCATGTTTCCAAATACTTTCTACAGAAGATACTTCAGGTTTTTCCTTTGGTGTACTTACTTTAAGAATCAATCTATGTCTTAATTTTGTTGATTCCAGATGATAAAAAACGCTTAACGTTCCGGTAATTTTCTGTTGATTTCCGTTTTCATCGGTAACATTCTTTTCATTAGCATCATCAACACCGGCAAGATTTACTAAATAATCGAAAAGTAAATCCTCATTATTTTTTAGAAATAAGCTTATTTTATCTATCTGGAAAGGATCAACGATAATGAACGGATCAACGGGTTGATCTTTTTTTAATTCGATAATCGCATCGCCGAATTTTTCTTTAAGTAAGTTGAATAATTCTTCAGTATTTTTCATGCCGATTTTATTACAATTGATTCATTACGGATTTTTTCTTGAAGTTTCAATAAACCTTCCAATAAAGCTTCAGGGCGGGGAGGACATCCCGGTACATAAACATCTACCGGAATAACTCTATCAATACCTTTTAACACATGGTATCCATGTTCCCAATAAGGACCTCCACAATTTGAACAACTTCCCATAGAAATCACATATTTTGGATCAGGCATTTGCTCATAAAGTCTTTTTATTCTGATTGCCATCTTAAAAGTAACAGTCCCCGAAATAATTATTACATCCGATTGTCTCGGTGAAGGACGCGGAATAACACCAAACCTGTCAAAATCATAATTTGAAGCTGAAGTAGCCATCATTTCGATAGCGCAGCAAGCAAGCCCGAACGACATCGGCCACAGCGAACCCGTGCGCGCCCAGTTGACCAGCTTGTCGACGCTGGCGAGCACGAAGCCCTTATCGCTGAGTTCGCCTTCAACGGCCCGGAGCACGGCATTGCTTGCCTCGCCCTTGGGCAAAGGCAAAGGCAAAGGCAGGGAAGAGCCTGAAGCGGCCGCGGGGTCGGATATTACTCCCATTCCAGCGCTCCCTTTTTCCATTCGTATATGAA
>CBFDUR010000118.1:0-6224 GCA_965613005.1 uncultured Ignavibacteriales bacterium | reverse complement strand
CAAAACGAGAGCCACAACCGATAGATGGTCGAAACACTTATCATCATGAATTTGTCGTACTGGATCGAAAAAAATAATAATGATTGAAAAGAAAATCAAAATATTGCCGGATAATATTTCAAAAAAAATAGCTGCCGGTGAAGTAGTTCAAAGACCTGAATCTGTAGTAAAAGAATTAATCGAGAATTCGGTTGATGCCGATACAAAAATAATTGAAGTAATGATTAAACGGTCTGGGAAATCTTTAATTCAAGTTTGTGATGATGGTTCTGGCATGTCCGAAGAAAACGCTGTTTTATGCGTTCAAAAACATGCTACCAGTAAAATTCAAAAAGAAGAGGACCTCGAATCAATATCTACCTTGGGATTTAGGGGGGAAGCTTTAAGCTCAATCGCGGCTGTTAGTCAACTCGAAATTAAAACCGAAACCCGCGAAGAAGAAACCGGTACGTTCATCCGTTTAGAAGATAGCAGTACGATAATAAAAGAAAAAGGTTCTTTTCCAAAGGGGACTTGTATTTCCGTTAAGAACTTATTTTATAATGTCCCCGCTAGAAGAAATTTTCTTAAAACAGACGCTACCGAATTAAAGCACATTATCGATACTTTCAATAAAATAGCTTTGAGTCATCCCGGTATTTCTTTTAAGTTTTATAACGACGATTCTTTAATTTTTGATTATTCCGCAGGAGAACTTGAGGATAGGATTAAGCAGATTTTTGCAGATAATATGATAGAAGCTCTTATTCCCGTTAAAGAAAGAACAGATTACCTTAGCTTACACGGTTATGTCGGTAAACCAACTATGCTTAGAAAAAACAAAGGTGAACAATACCTCTTTCTTAATTCAAGATTTGTTGTTAGTAGACAAATAAATCATGCCGTCTTTTCTGCTTATGAAAATATTTTGGAAAAGGGAGAATATCCCTTTTTTGTATTATTTTTGGAACTGGATCCTAAAAGAACCGATGTAAATGTTCATCCTTCTAAATTGGAAGTAAGATTCGAAGATGAAAAGGATGTGTATAATTTTGTTTTATCTGTGGTTCGAAAAAGTTTAGGCAGTTATGATTTGGTCCCTTCGATAGAAATTATTGAAACTACCGGAAGTACGGAAAAGATCAAATTCGACAATTTTCAAAAAGTTGAGAAAAATGATTTTTCCGATCGACCAAAATTTAACCGGAAGGAATCATTAGCGAAAACGAGATTTTCTAATAACGATATCGACTTAATTTTTAGCTCTATTCCTGACAATATTTCTTCAAATACATCTCAACAAATTTCACATCCCTTTGAAAAAGCCGAACAAAAAGAAATTTTTCACGAAGTTTCAAAACCTGAAAAAAATAATAGCAGAGAAGAAACATCCTCATTTATTATTCAGTTACACAATAAATATATTCTATCTCAAATAAAAACGGGATTAATGATTATCGATCAACATGTGGCACACGAAAGAATCTTATATGAAAAAGCCTTAAAACGAATTGAAGCTAACATCCCATTTTCTCAACAACTTCTATTCCCTAAAACTCTTGAACTAGATCCCGGAAATCTTGCAATATTAAAAGAAATTTATTCTTATTTGGTTAAGCTGGGTTTTGAAATTAAATTTTTTAGTAGAAATACCGTTGTTATCGAAGGTGTTCCGGAGGATGTCAAAAGAGGTTCCGAAGAAGTGGTATTGAGAGAACTAATTCAAGAATATTTGTTAAATCAACGTGAGAAAAAACTGGAAGAAAGAGAAAACATTGCTAAATCTTATTCTTGTAAAACCGCTATAAAAGCGGGAGATTATCTTTCCGATATGGAAATGCGTCATTTGATAGATCAGTTATTTGCTACTTCTATGCCCTATGTGTGTCCTCACGGCAGACCGATTGTGATCAAAATTACTTTGGCGGAATTTGATAGAAGATTCGGAAGAACTTAATTTTAATATTTAATGCTCAAAAGGCATGGTATTTTAATGAATTAGTTCAAAAGACTAAATAAAAGGTTAAAATCATGATTAATGAAGAATACAAAAGAAAAAAAAAACAGTATAATGAGAAATTAAAAGATACACCTTCGACAGGAATGAGGTTTACTACTGTTAGCGGAGAAACGGTAAAAGCATTATACGGACCGGATGATATTGAAAATATAGATTATCTTAAAGAGATTGGTTTTCCCGGTGAGTACCCGTTTACAAGAGGAATTCATACAAACGGGTATCGCGGTAAAGTTTGGACTATGCGTCAATTTGCCGGTTTCGGTACTCCGGAAGATACAAATCATAGGTTTCATTATTTATTAGAAAAAGGACAAACAGGTCTTTCGATAGCTTTTGATTTACCGACTTTAATGGGTTGGGATGCTGATGCACCTTTGAGTGAAGGCGAAGTCGGAATTTGTGGAGTATCGATTTCTTCTTTAAAAGATATGGAAATTTTGTTTGATAAAATTCCATTAAATAAAGTATCTACTTCAATGACAATTAATTCGCCGGCAGCCATGATCTTCGCTTTCTATCTTGCTGTGGCTCAGAGACAAGGTGTAGATTTCAAGGAATTACAAGGCACTTTGCAAAACGATATCTTAAAAGAATATATTGCACAAAAAGAATATATTTATCCGCCTAATCCCTCCATGAGAATTATCGTCGATATGATCGAATATTGTAAAAATGAAGTTTCCAAGTGGAATCCGGTTTCGGTTAGCGGATATCACATTCGCGAAGCAGGTTCAACTGCAGCTCAGGAACTTGCCTATACTCTAGCTGATGGATTTGCTTATATAGAAGCGTGTATTGAAAGAGGAATGAATGTTGACGATTTTGCTCCGAGGATTTCATTTTTCTTCAATTCTCATCTGGATTTTTTCGAAGAAATTGCAAAATTTAGAGCAGCTAGGAAAATATATGCAAAAAGGATGAAAGAACAATACGGAGCAAAGAATCCGCGTTCATGGTGGTTAAGATTTCATACTCAAACCGCAGGTTGTTCATTAACGGCTCAACAACCTGAGAACAATATTATCAGAACCGCTTTTCAAGCATTGGCCGGTGTGCTTGGCGGGACTCAATCGTTGCATACAAATTCTATGGATGAAACTTTAGCTCTACCTAGCGAAGGAGCTGTAAAAATTGCACTTAGGACACAACAGTTAATAGCATTTGAAACAGGTGTGCTTAATACAATAGATCCGCTAGGTGGCTCATATTTTATAGAAGCTTTAACAGATAGAATGGAAAAGCAAGCAAATGAAATTTTCGCTGAAATTGATTCTTTGGGCGGTGTTATACCGGCAATTGAGTCCGGTTATTTCCAGAAAGAAATTGCTAATGCAGCGTATCGTTATCAAAAAGAAGTCGAAAGAAAAGAAAAATTTATAATTGGTATTAATGATTTTGTTGAACCTAAAGAAAAAATAGATATTCCGATTTTGTCGATTTCCCCCGGGGTGGAGAAAAAACAAAAGCAAAGATTAGCTGATCTCAGACAAAGCCGAAATCAAAAAGCTGTAAAGGAAAGTTTAACGGCTATTAGAAGAGCTGCATTAGACAACTATAATCTTATGTCTCCGTTTATTGAAGCAGCTAAAAATTATGTTACTCTTGGCGAAATGGTTGGAGAACTTAAGGAGATATTCGGAACTTACGAAGAAACAGCGGTATTTTAATGGTGAAGTCGTATTTTAAATTATTACGTACTTCACAGTGGATCAAAAATACATTCATTTTTGTTCCTTTAATATTTTCCAAACATCTCTTTGATTACAATTTTTTTAAAATTGTATTACTTGGTTTTATCGCTTTTTCACTGCTTACCAGCATTGTTTATATATTTAATGATTTAATTGATATTGAATCCGATAAGTTACATCCCGTAAAGAAATTTCGACCTATTACTTCAGGTAAAATATCAAAAAAGAATGCAACAATTACCGCTATAATAATTGCTTTGATTTTATCGGCAATGCTTCCTTTATTTAATATAGAATTCGATTTAGTATTATTATCTTATCTTATATTAAATCTTTTTTATTCACTAATTTTCAAGTACATAGTTCTTTTGGACATATTCAGTATTGCAACCGGCTTTATGTTGCGCGTTATTGCCGGAGCATATATAATTGATATTTATATTTCAAGCTGGTTAATATTAACTACAATGTTTATTTCATTATTTTTAGCAATCATGAAAAGACAGTCGGAATTGAAACTATTGGAACAAGAGCAAGATAAAAATTCAACACGGCATGTACTTTCTTCATATTCCTTGGAATTTACTAATCAAATGGCAACAATTACCGCTTCAGGCGTAATCATTTGCTATGCATTATATTCCGTTGCTCAACGTACGATATCAATTTTTAAAACAGAAGACCTTATTTATACTACTCCGTTTGTGGTGTTTGGTATTTTTAGGTATATGTACCTTGTTTATATCGGTAAAAAAGGAGAAAATACTACTGAAATAATGTTGTCCGATATTCCTATGATTATTAATTTCTTTTTATATTTAATTATTACAATATTGATTATATATTAAATATTAAATATGATGAATGAAGTGCATATAACGATTATTATTAAATTTAAGAATTGTGGATATTTACAAAGATCAAAGCTTTTAATAAAATAAATACCTTCTTTAGAGTAGATTCATAAATAAAATTTAATTTAGCAATGATGTTTCGGATTATAAATTTATTTGTTTTATATGCCATTATAGCTTCTTCGCTTGTTTTGGATGGATGTTCAACTTCAAGAATAATTAAAACCGGCGGTACATTAAATTTATTTGTCCAACCCACTATGATGGATGTTTGGGTGAATTTAATGCCGAGTACAAATAAACCTAAATTATATGTACTTGGCGAAGCAAATGTAAAAAATCTTTCTAATGAATCTATAAGGAATTTGAAAATAGAAAGTATTAAAATCTTCCAAAAAAATAAGTTTTTATTCAGTTTTACCCCTAATTTTAATGAACAAAACGTAACAGGCAGTTTGGAGTTTTTACCCGGTGAAATTCGATTATATGCATTTGGAACAAAAACAGGATTAAATCTTGTGGATAATTTAAATTTGAATCAACCTATATCTTTTTCGCTGGAGTTTTCTTCCGGTGAAAAAAACTATTATGCAAGGGTCGAGGACATAAATATCCGGAGAGTTTATTGATGTTTAATGAATTGATAATATTACTAATTTTAATATTTGTAAGCGGTTTTTTTTCAGGCTCGGAAATAGCTTTTGTCGTGGTTAAAAAAATTAAAATAGAAATTAGAGCTAGGAAAAAAAATATCTTTGCTAAAGAGGCTTTTTATTTTACTCAAAACCCCCAACAATTTTTTTCTACTATTCTTATTGCGAATAACGTAGCAAATATTGCATTTGCTTCCATTAGTACTTTATTTCTGGCAAGTGTATTTGGGGTGGGAGAACTTGGTATTTTAATCATCTCTTCATTTATCTTATTAATATTCGGTGAACTTATTCCCAAATATTTAGCGCGTGAATTATCCGATAGGGTAGTTTACATTTCGGCAGTTCCCTTAAAAATTACTTATTATATTCTATATCCTTTTGTAAAAGTCATGTCTTCGATTTCATCATTCCTAATCAAATCATCAAATGTGATGGAAGAAAATATAAGCTACCTTTTTAACAAAGAAGATATTGAATTACTGGTAAAAGAAAGTCATGAAGCAGGTAAAGTTAACACAAACGAAAGTGATATTATAACAAAAGTTCTTGAATTGGGCAAACAAAGGGTACATGAAGCTATGAAACCCAGAACAGATATTGTAGGCGTAGATATTAATCAAAATATCGAAGATGCTCTTTCTGTTTTTATTGATTCCGGTTATTCAAAGCTACCGGTTTACGAGGAAAATCTAGATAACATCAAGGGGGTGATTTATGCTTATGATTTATTTAAAGCGCCGCAAAATTTAAAAGATATTATGCGCGAAGTAATATTTGTTCCGGAAACAAAAAAATCGTTCGATATGCTTAACGAATTTTTAATTAAACATGTTTCAATTGCCATCGTAATCGATGAATTCGGGGGTACTGCGGGAATTATAACTATTGAAGATGTTATGGAAGAATTGTTTGGTGAAATTAAGGATGAATTTGATATTGAGGAGGATATTTGCAGACGTATTGCCCCCAATACTTATATAATAAACGGTAAAGTTGAAATTGATTTTATTAACGAAAAGTATAA
>CBFDUR010000117.1:0-6242 GCA_965613005.1 uncultured Ignavibacteriales bacterium | reverse complement strand
CCGCTGCTTTATCTGTAGGCGAACTTGTTGATGCTTCAATGAAAGATGTTATTGTTGCAATTATACTTGCTTATGAATTTGAACAAAGGCTCTGCGAGTTTGCCGTACCGGGTATTCGCGAAAGGAAATGGCATCACGCTGCACTCACGCAATTTGTTTCACCCGTTGTTGCGGGGAAATTACTTGGGCTAACTGTTGATGAGATGATAAATGCAATTGGAATTAACGGCGTTCACAATCATACAATTGGTGCGCCGACTGCCGGCAAACTAACAATGATGAAAAATACCGTCGATCCGATGGCTGTACAGTCCGGTGTTTTTGCAGCTTTAATGGCTCAAAAGGGATATACGGGAACTGAAGCTGTTTTTGAAGGAAAAGAAGGTTTTATGGATACCTTTTTAGGTTGGGATGCAAAAGAGCAAAAACCGGAACCGGTAAAAATGAAAGGGCGCGAAGCTTTGGCTGATTGGACTTGGAATGTTGAAAAGTTAATCGGCGGACTTGGGGAAAATTATAAAATAATGGAATGCTCAATGAAAGCGTTCCCAACCGAAGCATTAACTCATACTCATATTACTGCAGTTCTCAAAGTGGTTTCAAAAAATGATATCAAATACGATGAAATTAAAGAAATAAAAATTACCGCCATTGCACGAGCTGTAGATATACTTTTCGATCCGCATAAATACAAACCCGAATCCCATGAAACTGCAGATCATTCACTCCCCTATTGTATTGCCGCCGCCGTAGTTGATAAAAAGATTACCACTGCAACTTTTTCCGAAAAAAAATTAAACGATCCGAGAATTTGGGAAACAATAAATAAAATTAAAGGTGAAGCTTCCGAAGAGTTCGATAAAATGTTCCCGGAAAAACAGCCGTCGAGGGCAACTGTAATAACAAATGACGGGAAAGTATTCACCGAATATATTGAATATCCCAAAGGCGATCCGCGTGAACCGATGACTATTGAAGATATTGATAATAAATTTAGCGGTCTTGCCGAAGAGCTATTATCTACTGAAAAACAGAGACAAATAAAAGAAATGATTTTAGGCTGTGAAAAATACGATGTGAGTAAATTTATGTCGAAATTAATCATATAAGAGTTCAAACAATTTTATGAACAGGACCGGGTCTAAAAAGCCAAAATATTCACAACGTCATCAACACAAAAGAGAGAATCTATTACTTATTCATGGCTTTTTAAAACTTTATTCTTAATTTACAGGATGATGGATTCCATGATAATGACCATTATTTAACCTGACACATTTTATAATTTTGTATAATTCAATGAAAAAAAATCTGGACTTAATAAAATGAAGCAAAAAAATAAAAAAGCATCCTCCGGCAAACGGGGTAATAATGTACGTTCCGACTGCTATTTAGAAATTGAATTAAAAAATTCAGGCGGAATAAAGCTTCTACTTAAAAGCAAAGTTGAAACTATGTATGGCGATTCAATTCACAAACAGATAAACGATATGAGCGAATTTTTTGGAATTAAACATGCATATATTTTACTGGAAGATAAGGGTGCACTTCCATTTGTATTGGCTGCACGTTTTGAAGCAGCAGTAAATAAAGTATTAAAAGGAAATAAAAAAGAATACCTTCTTCCTTTCAATGAAAAAAATCTTTATAAAACAACTAAAGATAAATTACGCAGAAGCAGGCTCTATCTACCCGGTAATGAACCGAAGTTTTTCCTCAATGCAGGACTACATAAACCTGACGGAATAATTTTAGACCTTGAGGATAGTGTCTCTCCGGAAGAAAAACATGATGCCCGGTATCTTGTACGTAATGCACTTCGAAGTGTAGATTTTTATACTTCAGAACGAATGGTTAGGATTAACCAATTATCGAATGGACTTGATGATTTAAGATTTGTAGTACCACACAATGTGCATGTTATCCTCATTCCTAAATGTGAATCTGCCGAACAAATCGGTGATGTAGAAGCAGAAGTCGGCAGACTTAAAAATCTTTATAATGTTAAAAATGAAATTTACTTCATGCCTATTATTGAAAGTGCACCGGGTATAAATAATGCATTTAAAATCGCATCTGCCTCAAAACAGAATTGTGCATTGGCAATTGGGCTTGAAGATTATACCGCAGATATAGGTGTCGAGAGAACTATTGAAGGGAAAGAAAGTTTCTTTGCCAGATCAATGATAATAAATGCAGCAAAAGCTACCGGAATACAAGCAATAGATACGGTTTATTCGGATGTAAGTGATATGAATGGGTTATATCAAAGTGTGCTCGAAGCAAAATCCCTCGGCTTCGATGGAAAGGGATGTATTCATCCAAGACAAATCCCTGTGATTCATAAAGCTTTTGCTCCAACTCAAGATGAAATTGATAGGGCTAAAAAAATAGTAGCGGCATTTGAAGAAGCAGAAAAAAAAGGAATTGGAGTAGTATCATTAGGAAGTAAGATGATTGACGCTCCAATAGTAAAACGAGCTCGCAGGACGATTCATTCGGCATTATTAAATAATTTATTAAATGAAAATTGGAGGAATGCGTAATGCTTAACGGTACAATTTCGGTTTTATAAATTCCTATTCTATCCTTTTGAAAATATTTTTGAAAATATAAAATTAAATAGTAGTTAAGTATGCTAAATTGCCATTAAAAGAATGCAAATACTCTGATTGCTGCCGGATTCCATATTTTCATCTAAATTATTTTGAGCAGGTTTTGTAATAATTCTAATTCAAGTATTAATCCGTAACATTTCCTAGAAATACGTAATAGTATTGAGGAAAGAGCCGAATTCATTTGGATATTCGGTTTTTTTGTTGTAAATTACTATTACGTATTTACGTAACTATATGAGGTTTATTATGGCTAAACATCCACAATGGGCTACTAAGCATAAAAGGAAAGGGGCAGAACTAAGACTCATTAATGGACGATATTACCTATATGAAGTATCAAGTAAATGGGACCCGAATAAAAAAAGATCTAAAAAGATTACCGGTAAACTATTAGGTAAAATCACTAAGGAAGACGGATTTATTGAATCGGAAAAAGCAAAACTTCGTAAACAAAGTCTTATTGTCTCTAATTTAAGTGTAAAAGAATACGGCATTACTGCTTTTATCGATAATCATTTAAGTCAATACAAAGATTTATTGAAAAAACACTTTCCGGGACAATGGGAAATCATTTTAGTTTTATCCTATGGACGCTTAATATATCAAAGCCCTCTGAAGAACATAGCTTTCCATTATGCTCATAGTTATCTGTCCGAACAATACAAAGGGTTATCTCTTTCAGCTAAATCGCTATCTGTGTTTTTAAGAGAATTAGGAACTAATAGAAAGGCTATTACAGATTTTTTCAAAGAATTTACAAATGGGAAAAACAATATTATTTTTGACGGAACCGATTTAATAAGCTATTCGAAAAAGATGGAAATCACAAAACTATCTAAAAGCAAGAAGGGTAATTTTCAAAACCTGATAAATTTAATATTTGCTTTCTCCGTAGATTTACAACTACCTATTTATTATCGCATCGTAGCCGGGAATATTAAAGATATTAAAGCATTCAAATTATCTCTGACGGAATCCCAAATAAGTAATGCCGTTATTATAGCCGATAAAGGTTTTTATTCTCAAAAGAATATAGATGAACTAAATGCTGAGAAGTTGAAATATATTATTCCACTTAAAAGGAACAATAAGCTTATTAAATACGACAAAGTAAAAACAACGGATAAAAAGAGTTATGAGGGATTCCTCAAATATCAAGGTCGCATTATATGGTTCTACACATATAGGGCAAAAAGACAAACAATAAATGTTTATCTCGACGAAGAATTAAAAACCAGAGAAACCAAGGATTACTTAAATCGAATAGAGAGCCTACCGGATAATTATAATCTTGATACTTTTTATGACAAGGAGAACACTTTTGGAACAATAGCCTTTATTCATAATACCAACAAAATACCGGAAGAGACCTATGTAGATTATAAAAGCAGAGGACAAGTTGAGACGATGATAGATACCTTAAAAAACATTATCGATGCAGATAAAAGCTATATGCAGGATGAACAAGCTTTAGAGGCGTGGACATTTATCAATTATATTGCCCTACATTGGTATTACAGAATATATCAATTGTTGGTAAAGAATAAATTAACCAATAAATATTCTCCAATGGATTTTTTGCTCTTTCTTAAGGAAATCAGAAAAGTAAAAATAAACGATAAATGGTACTTGGCTGAAATTATCACCAAAACCGAAGATTTATTAGAGCGTTTGAAAATACATATTACGTAAATTTGGAAATGTTACGGATTAATATGTTATTTTCGAGTTGACGTAATTCTAAAATTATAATTCAAATTAAAATCATAAAAATTTATCAGAGAATTTGAAAATTTAAGAAACAAACGATTTAAGATCTAATTATGAAATTAATAAAAAATGCAGCGGGAAGGTTAGTACCGAAAGAAGTAAACGGAGAAAAGCAAATACCGTTCCAAGGTGTTAATAAATATAAGCCCAAAGGTTATAAAGTAAAACCAAAGATAGAAACTTGTATAGATTATCCGTGGAATGGGAATAAAGTTGTTAAGGATTTAGAAGAAGCTCTAAAAAAATGTGGCTTAAAAGATGGTATGACGATCTCTACACATCATCATCTTCGGAATGGAGATACATTAACAAATTCCCTATTTGACATCATAAAAAAAATGAGGATTAAGAACATTCGTTGGTTTCCAAGTGCATCGTTCCCTGTTCACCGGCATTTAATTAAATATTTGGAAGATGGTACGATCCACCATATCGAAGGAAGTATGAACGGACCACTTGGTAAATTTACTTCGGAAGGTAAGATGAAGGGCATTGGAATATTACGCTCTCATGGTGGAAGATATCAAGCTATACAAGACGGTGAAGTTCACATAGATGTAGCCGTTATTGCTGCTCCAACCGCAGATCCTTTCGGTAATGCAAACGGAACAACCGGCAAATCTGCATGCGGCCTTTTAGGCTTTGCATTGGCTGATTCTGAATATGCCGATAAAGTAATTGTTGTAACCGATAACCTTGTCCCCTTTCCTTGCATACCCTGGCAAATTCAAGGCAATAATGTTGATTTTGTTGTTCAGATTGATTCCCTAGGTGATGCTTCTAAAATTGTTTCCGGTACAACAGAAGTTACAAAATCTCCCGACAGGCTTTTAATAGCAGAATATGTTGCTCAATTTATTGATGAAGCCGGCATTATGAAAGATGGTTTCTCACTTCAAGCCGGCGCCGGTGGAACAAATTTAGCTTTTGTTCTTTACTTGAAAGAGCTGATGAAAGCTAAAGGGGTAAAAGCCGGATTTATGCGCGGTGGGAGTACAAAGTATCTAGTTGGAATGCTTGAAGAAGGATTAACGGATTACATCTTGGATGGACAAACTTTCGACCTCGAAGGGGTTAGAAGTATGCGTGAAAATCCAAATCATGTAAATACCAGTCCTTTTACAAGTTATAATTTTCACGGTAAAGGTAATTTCGCTTCGATGGTTGATGTTGCGGTTCTAGGTGCAACGGAAGTAGATATTAATTTCAATGCTAACGTAGTAAGTCACTCCGATGGTTACCTTCTGCATGGCATTGGAGGCTGGCAAAATTGCCTTTATTCTAAATGCACAATTTTAGCTATTCCTTCATTCAGAGATAGAATACCGGTAATTATCGATGAAGTAACCACACTTTGTGGACCGGGAGAATTAATTGATGTAGTAATTACGGAAAGAGGAATAGCTATTAATCCCAAAAGAAAAGATTTGTTGAAAACCTTGAAAAATTCTTCTCTCCCCATTCGAAAAATAGAAGACATCAAAAAGGAAGTTTATCAAATTTGCGGCGGCGCTCCGGCAAAACCTAAAGTAAATAAAGATAAAGTAACGGCTATCGTAAAGTGGGTTGATGGTACTGTTTTGGATTCTATTTTTCAGGTTGTTAATTAAAGATTACAATTTTTAATTGGAATTAAATTTTGGATTCAAGTTTTGATTAATTTTTCTTACATTTGAGATGGTAATAACGAGTTATAAAAAAAAATTACTAAACAATATTTTTACTCATTATTCTTATGATTTAAATTTCTAAACTACGTTTTACATTAAAATGATGAAAATTGGAATTGCTTTTGGAGGAGGCGGCGCTCGCGGTTTAGCGCATATCATAATGATTGAAGCCTTCGAAGAACTT
>CBFDUR010000116.1:0-6264 GCA_965613005.1 uncultured Ignavibacteriales bacterium | reverse complement strand
CTTTTTCGGGTAAAGACCCTTCAAAGGTTGACAGAAGCGCTACTTATGCCGCAAGACACATCGCTAAAAATATTGTTGCCGCTAAAATTGCTGAGGAATGCCTTGTGCAAGTTGCTTATGCTATCGGTGTTGCCGAACCTGTTTCGACGTTTGTCAATACACGCGGAACCGGCGTAATTCCCGATAAAGAAATTGCTAAAATGATTATCCAAGAAGTTGATTTTACACCTAAAGGTATTATTGACAGATTGCAATTAAGAAGACCGATTTACCAAAAAACTTCTGCATACGGTCACTTCGGAAGAAAGGAAAAAGAATTCACGTGGGAAAAGTTGGATCTCATTGCTACTTTTAAAAAGTATGTATAAGTTTTTAATAAATTAAAAAAGAAGGTAACAAATGAACGAAATAATTGATAAAAAGAAAACCGAAAAATTAAAATATAAAGTAAAAGATATCTCACTTGCGGAATGGGGTAAAAAAGAAATTAAATTAGCCGAAGCCGAGATGCCCGGTTTAATAGCTCTGCGTAAAGAATATGGTGAGAAAAAGCCTTTGAAAGGTGCTCGAATTGTAGGCTGTTTGCACATGACTATACAAACCGCTGTTTTAATTGAAACTTTGGTTGAACTAGGTGCCGAAGTTCAATGGTCCTCATGTAATATATTTTCAACTCAAGATCATGCTGCTGCCGCTATAGCCGCTGCCGGCATTCCTGTCTATGCATGGAAAGGAGAAACACTTGAAGAATATGAATGGTGTATTCAACAAACTTTATTTTTTGGCGAAGACCAAGAACCATTGAATATGATTCTGGATGATGGCGGCGATCTGACAAATATGGTAATTGATAAATATCCGGAATTGGCTTCAGGAATTAAAGGTATTTCTGAGGAAACTACTACCGGCGTTCATCGATTGTATGAACGCGTAAGAAAAGGTACTTTGTCTATTCCTGCTTTTAATGTGAATGATTCGGTTACTAAATCCAAATTTGATAATAAATACGGCTGTCGCGAGTCTTTAGTTGATGCTATCCGGAGAGCAACCGATTTGATGCTTGCCGGAAAAGTTGCCGCAGTTTGCGGATACGGCGACGTTGGAAAAGGTTCTGCAGAATCGCTGGCAAATGCCGGTGTGAGAGTTATTGTTTCCGAGGTTGATCCGATTTGCGCTCTTCAAGCCGCAATGAACGGCTTCCAAGTGAAAAAATTAGAAAACGTCCTAAACGAGGTTGACATTATCGTTACCGCTACCGGTAATTGTAATATTGTTTTGGAAAAGCATTTTCGTAAAATGAAAAACAATACGGTAGTTTGTAATATCGGTCATTTTGATAACGAGATTGATATGGCTTGGCTAAATAAAAATTACGGTCATACAAGAGATACAATCAAACCTCAAGTAGATAAATATACAATTGAAGGAAAAGATATCATAGTTTTGGCCGAAGGAAGATTAGTCAATCTTGGTTGCGCTATGGGACATCCATCTTTTGTAATGTCGAATTCGTTCACAAATCAAACATTAGCTCAGATTGAACTTTGGACTAACCAAGATAAATACGAAAACAAAGTTTATATGTTGCCGAAACATCTTGATGAGAAAGTAGCAATGTTACATTTGGGGAAACTTGGTTGTGAATTGGAAACTTTAACTCCTGAACAAGCCGAATATATCGGAGTCCCGGTAGAAGGTCCATTTAAACCGGATTATTATCGTTATTAGTATAATTTGATATACCTTACAACGGCGCGATCATTCGAAAGAGAACGATTACGCCGTTTTTATTTTTAGTGATTTGTATATTTCAATTTAAGAATTGTTTTTATTGAAGTCTTCGGATTAATCTGTGCAGAGTAATTTTCATCAATCATAACCTTGTCGTCATCCCCCAAAGCTTCCTCTTACAAAGGAGATTTCTCAGTTGCCCACCACTCCTTTGAGATAACACATCTGTCGTCCTGTCATTTCGACCGAAGGGAGAAATCCCCAGTAAAAAAAAAACTCTTAAAGGTTTCCATCTACAATTATTAATTTACTTAAGTAACAAATCTTCCAACGTTTCATTTAATTTTTTAAACTTAAACTCAAATCCCGATTCCAACAATTTCTTTGGATTTACTTTTAAAGATGCATTTATTGACCCGGCGATTTCTCCGGCTACAATTTTTAATATAAATTGAGGAACGGTAAAAATAGAAGGGCGGTGAAGAATATTTCCTAAATTTTGGGCAAATTCTTTCATTGTAACTGGGTTTGGTGAAGAAGCATTAACAGCTCCGGTCATGTTATTATTGTCCAGAAGGAAAAGGTAAATTCCGACTATATCATCAACATGAATCCACGGGAACCACTGTCTCCCGTTACCGAGCGGTCCGCCGAGAAATAATTTAAAAGGAGGCAACATTTGTTTTAATGCTCCTGCTTCCTTACTAAGAACAATCCCTGTTCGAACGCTCACTCTTCTAACATTAAAGGCTTCGATTTTCCCGGCTTCAGCCTCCCAATCTTTGCATAGTTGAGCAAGAAAATCATTCCCGCAAGTTGAACTTTCATCAAACTCTTCATTGCCTCCGTTGCCGTAATAACCGGTTGCCGACGAACAGATAAAAACCTTGGGTTTGGTTTCAACTTCCGAAATAGCTTTGACTAGATTACGCGTACTTATTATCCGGCTGTCGCGGATTTCCTTTTTATAATTTTTATTCCATCGTCTACCGGCTAGATTTGCTCCCGCTAAATGTATAACGGCATCTACGCCGTCCAAGAAATCTTTCCATATATCAAGATTATGATAATCCCATTCGATTACCCGGCGGGCTGGGAATATTTTTTCATTTTCTTTTGCAATATTACGTGTAAAGGCTATTACATGATCGCCTCTCTTTGTCAACGAGTTTACTAACCTTCTTCCGATTAAACCCGTTGCACCTGTAATTATTATTTTCTTATTCATAAAAATTACCGTGTTTTTAATTTTATTAAAATTCTATTCTTACATTTTAATAAAATAAACCATAAAATATTATGAAACAATGTACTCATTGTTTTGGTTGAAGATTCAAATCCCAATATGCAAATGAATTATCTTGAATAATTTGTATATGATTAACAATTTGTTTGTATGTGAATGTACCGGAGAGATATAGACTATTATACCATCGGTCACCCATTCTCAACCAAGAATCATCATCCATTGATATTTCTCGATTATTTATGATATATGTACCGAAATCGCTCAGTGAATCATTTGTCATCGAATCAGTAGAATAAGTAACATTCGCAGAATATTTATAATGAGAAGAATCCAAAATGGTTAGTCTCATATTATCATCTATATTTTAAAATATACTTCATGATTTGCCCTCAAGATAAAGATTATCATTTTATATGACAACGTTAAAATATTTTTAATTTCGCTATATTTAACCGGTTATGGTATCTTTTTATCATAAAATTTATCATCGTTCCAATTTATTGGGTTGTCAATAATATATTTTTTAATTCGTTCATATTCGACATCGTTTTTAATAATATGGTCATGAAATCGTGATTGCCAACCAAATTCATAACCCAAATGATGTGTGTGTTTGGAAACAGCAGATTTGTATCCCCCGATAATTGATGAAATGGTATTTTTTCCCTGATTTTGAAACCGTTGTTGTCCGATGGTTTTCATTGTTATATCATTTGTTTTGTTCGTAGAGACAACGCATGCGTTGTCTCTACGAAAACGATCATTTCCATTTACACGATTGCCACCACCATTACGGGATTCATCATTATTTTTTAAAATTAAAATACCATGAATATGATTAGGCATTACCACAAACGCATCCAATTCAACATCATTTGCATGATTTGTTATTTCATGCCACATTACATCGGCAATAACACCAATATTCGACAAATACATTTCATTGTTTTTTATTTCCCCGAAATAATGTTGCCTATTTTTTGTTATAGTAGTAATAAAATATTTGCCATTTCTTCCGTAATCCCAATTCTGCAAACGGATAGATTCCACACGATATTTATTTTTGTATAATGACATTATCGATTTAAAATATTCTTTAATTGTCTACCTAACAAGTTTTCCGTTTTCATCTTTCAACGGTTGCTAAACAGTTATACATCAATTTCTTGAAATACAAGGTTCTCTTAATTATAGAGATTTCGGGAATCTCCATATTGCAATTAATTAAAAAAAACCGCTAAGCAAAAAGCTTAACGGCCTTTTTTTCAATCGGATAATAGTTAAAAACTATTTCAATAATATCATCTTTTTAGTATTTATATAACTTGCACCATCACTAATACCCGTAACTGCTAAACGATATAAATATACACCGCTTGCCAGATTAGTTGCATTAAAGTCTACGGTTTTATAACCACTCGACATATCTTCATTGATTAAAGTTGCAACCTTTTGTCCCAGCAAATTATAAACATTTAAAGTGACTTTAGAACTTTCCTTCAATGAAAATCTAATCGTTGTAGTAGGATTAAAAGGATTAGGATAATTTTGATCCAATTTTATATGTTCCGGCAATATACTACCGGAGCTGTTGTTTACGGATGTAGCAACGGATAATAGTTTAAAATCCGTTACAACCGGAATATGATCCGAGGCATCTATGGAATCATCCGGCTTTAATCCATAAGCTTTTAATGTATCTGGATTCATACCTTTTGTAAACAAAACATAGCCGTTCATTTTTTTAAGAACACTACCCGAATAAATAATGTAATCCAACTTACCCGGACTGTATGGGCTATTTGCGCTGTACCAGGTAAAATCAGCCGGATATCCGGCATCAATCGGATCGGAATCTTTGAAATTACTTCCGTCCCAGCCGGGTTTGAAATCAGGACCAAATGAATTAGTATCAACAATATCGCCTGTTAAAAAAGTTTTCAGTTGTTGGGCGTAACCGACTAGATTCATATCACCGGCAATAATAATCGGAGTATTTACCGGCAGGGCAAGTGAGCCTGTTGAATCTTTTGCATTGCGGATAAACGCCATAATATGATCTATCTCTTTTTGCCGTCCGTCATTATTATTACAGCAAGGCGGATGCGCTGAAATAAATAATAAGTCCGTGTTGTATTTAGGACGGAGATTTATAAGAAAAGCGGCGTTCCCGTCAATTGGGAAAACCTTGATAATCGGGAATTTACTTACAACAGCAACGTCACTGTTGCTTTTAGCACCATACCATTTTGCACCGCCTGTCAAAGGTAAAATACCGGCAACTCTATTGACGGTTTCTGCCGCCGTGTGTTTATAAATTTCTTCAAAGCCAATTATATCGGGTGCAATGGCGCTATATTCATCTTTATAATGTGTATAAAGCGATGCGTTGAAAAAGTCGTCTTTGCGTACATTATTCGTCATAATTCTTAAATAATTATTATTAAGTTTTTTTATGGAATATCCCGGTAAAGGAGAAAAATTATGTTTCTCAAAAACATATCGGACACCGCCGCTTCTATCGGGAAGCATATCTTGCCCTACCCCGTTATCCTTAAATACCACTTCAATTGTATCCGATTTAAATAGAGGAATATTTTGAATGACCGCATTTCTTCTAATACCTATCTCAAATTGTGTCGATGTTACAGTCGGGGCGGATATTAAACCTATATTGTTGTGATATATCGTAATATCTCCATTGGCGGAATGAAAAATTCCGGATCTTGCTCCAAATGTATATTCCAATTCCGCACCGATTCCATCTATTTTTTTCCCGGTTGATAAATTGTTATCCGTATCGATATAAAGTGTAATCGAATTATCGTTTTGTAAATTTATTTCACCGCCGACCTCAATTCGAAAAAGCAGATAAATATTATTGTTGGAAATCCAAAGGCTGTGAAAATCGATATTGCCTGAGACTTGGCCATTCAGTGTATCGGTGTATGCAGGTGAAAATTGATTCCAATCCGAAAATTTTCCATCAATAATTATAGGACGGAGTTGTGCGCTTACAATTGTGGTAATTATCAACAAGTAGAATAAAATTAATTTTTTCATTTCCTTACCTATTAAATTTTTTTCTCTATCCGAGTTTTACAGACCGTAAAATAGTTTGCGTAAATACTGTTCATAAGTTATAAAAATTTAGATAATTTATCATAAGAAAACATGGTTAACCGGAAAAAATAAATATCCGGTTTTTTACAAAAGGGGGAAAGCAGCTTGTTTTAGCTCCTTCTCTTTGTAAGAGAAGGCGGGGGATGAGTTTTGATTTATTT
>CBFDUR010000115.1:0-6287 GCA_965613005.1 uncultured Ignavibacteriales bacterium | reverse complement strand
AAAATATTTCGATTACCTTGTGGCAAATCCTGATTGTTCAATTAGCAATCTTGCTTTATTAGCGTTTTTTTCCGAATCGAATGAAATTCTAAAAGTTCCGCCTGTTCCTTCTCTTATTTTTAATAGTTCAATATCTTTAATATTAATATTGTTTTTATATAATAACGTAGTGAGATTACTCAACACACCGGGTTCGTCTTTAACATAAACAAATACATCGAAAAGGGGATTAATAAACCCTTTAGTATTTTTAGGAATTTCGTCTCTTCTTTCTCTGGCTTGATGGAAAAGTACTTCCAGGTTATCAATTGCACCACCCTCTAATAAATCTTCAATTTGAGTTAAATTTTGATGTATTACTTCAATTGAAGTAATTATCTCTTCTCTGTTTAACTTACAAATAGCTTTCCAAATATCGAAATCACTAGAGGCAATCCTTGTCATATCTCTAAATCCGCCGGCAGCAAAATCCAAATAATTTACTTCATCACCGTCTTGAAAAGTGGAATTTACCAAAGCAACGGAAAGCAATTGGGGTAAATGACTTACTCTGGCAATGACCTTATCATGCAAAAAAGGATCGAGAAATCTAACCCTTGCGCCGAAGTGTTCAACTATATTAACTAATTCATTCAATCTTTCATTTTTCTCAGCAGAACTTGAAATTATATAAACAGCATTTTCGAAAAGCAGGGGGTCTGAATTAATATAACCATTGGCTTCTTTTCCCGTCATCGGATGACCGCCGATATATATGCCCTTACTATTTAATTTTTTCCATTTATTTTCAAATATACCTTTCATACCACATACGTCGGTAATTACTGTTGAACTACTTATTAATGGGGCTAGTTTTCCCAAAACTTCAAGCGAGATTTCTGTAGGCAAACACAAAAATATAAAATCGGAATTTGCAGAAGATTCAATTGAATCCAAAGCAAATTCTATTGTCTTTTCCGATAAAGCTTTCTTCAAAACTTCCTTTTTATCATAGCTTTCAACTATGTAAGACAATTCACTTTTTTTCAAAGCTTTTGCTATCGAGCCGCCGATAAGCCCCAATCCAATAATAGATATTTTTTTCTTTTCCAATTTCTATTTTGTTAAATCGGTATTAGAATATGAATTAGTTTTGTTTTAATGATTATTATTAGCTGCAGATAAATAATTTTACTTATCCTTTTAATGAGTGAATAATTTCTGCAATGAATCATGAAATATCATTTAATAAATGGCAAATAATGAAAACTTAATATAATTTATATAATCCCATTAAATCATTAATCAAAATCACATTGTTCTTGAAATCACTTGTGCTATTGCTTTAACCTGCTTCATAAGGTCAACAAACTGTTCAGGTAATAATGCCTGAGGACCATCGGATAAAGCTTTTTCAGGATCATTATGTACCTCCACCATTAAGCCATCGGCTCCTGCGGCAACAGCAGCCCTAGCCATCGGAATAACTTTGTCTCGTAAACCTGTTGCATGAGAAGGATCGGCAATTACCGGAAGATGACTTTTCTTGTGAATAACAGGAATTGCGGATAAATCGAAAGTATTTCTTGTAGAAGTTTCAAAGGTTCTAATCCCTCGTTCGCACAACATAACTTGTTTATTTCCGTTCGACAATATATACTCAGCGGACATCAACAAGTCTTCTACGGTTGCAGACAACCCTCTTTTCAACATAATTGGTTTGGTTGTTTTCCCAAGGTCTCTTAAAAGCGGGAAATTTTGCATATTCCTTGCCCCTATTTGGAATATATCGGTATAATCATTTATAAGATCAATTTGATTTGATTCCATAACTTCGGTAATAACAAGTAGATTATATTTATCTGCAGCTTTTCTCAGCAAATGTAATCCCTCCTCACCCAATCCTTGGAATGAATACGGTGAAGTCCTGGGTTTAAATGCACCGCCTCGTAAAATTTTTGCACCGGCTTTTGCAACTACCTCGGCTATTGTCATCACCTGGCTTTCATTTTCAACTGAGCAAGGGCCTGCGATCATAATAACTTCATTTCCGCCGATTATCACATCTCCGATTTTAATTTCCGTATTTGTTTTCTGAAAACTACGACTTGCTAATTTAAATGGTTCGGTGATTCGATATACCTCTGCCACACCATCCAATATTTTTACCTTCCTGGTATCAAAATCGGGTTTTACGCCTATTGCACCCAGAACGATTTGTTCAATTCCGGTGGATTTATGAACGGAAAATCCAAAATCCTCTAGGTGTTTAATTACGTTTTCTAATTGTTTATCACCAACATTTTTTTCAAGAACTACTACCACTTTTTTCTCCTGTTGAATTAATAATTTTTAATGAAATTTTTTCTCTCCTGCTTTAATTGCCAAATCCAAATGGTCTTCTTTAGTAGGAATAGCACAAGAATATTTAGCGCTGTAGGAACAATACGGATTGTAAGCCAAATTAAAATCTAAAGTGTAAATATGTGAACTATCCGGGTTTAATTCAAAATCTAAATATCTTCCGACACCGTAAGTTTCATTCCCCGTAGTTTTATCGGTAAACCATATTATATAATACATTCGTCCGGATTTGAGCCCACCCTTGTATATGTTTGCTTTATAGTTTTTCCCTTTATAATCAAATTTTAAATATCCAAACCGTAATATCTTTCTTATCTCGCCTTTAGTCCCAAAGGTCTGTACGGTATCCATTTTAGAATATTTGAAAAGCTTACTTTTAAATACAAAATTAAGATTAACTTTATAATATTTCAACGGTGAAAAATTTGCGTTTGGATCTTGATTAAACGGCGAGCTCAGGTTATTCTTCATATAATCATCCTTTTGCTCTCTCCACTTTTTAATGCTTGCAATATATTTTTTCTGTTTCGGAGTATAAGATTTACCGCATGATAACATCAAAAAAGATAATGTAAATATGGATAAAATCGTTACCCACAAGTATTTCCGATTATACATAAAGTTTATTTCCTTATTCTATTTTGAAAAAATTTAATTTGGCAATTAACAATGTTTTTCTACTTTTCCTTGACTTGTTTTTTTAATTCATGCAATTTATTTAAAGCCTCTAAGGGAGTTAAATTATTTACTTCTATCTCGTTTAATTGTTCTCTTATTTCATCATCCTTAAATTCAAACAAGCTTATTTGATTATCATTTTCTTTTTTAATTTTCCGGAGTTTTTCTTTTTTAATTTCGTAAGGAGTTAATTCCTTACCTTCCAGATTTAGAAGAATTTCTTTAGCTCTGTTAGTAACAAAAAGCGGAAGACCCGCCATCTGTGCAACTTGTATTCCGTAACTATGGTCTGCTTTGCCTAAGGTTACTTTATGTAAGAAAATTACTTTATCATCGTATTCTCTTACCTCGACTTTATAATTTTTTATTCTCGGAAAAATTTCCGTCATTTCGTTAAGCTCGTGATAATGCGTAGCGAATAAAGTTTTAGCATTAATTTGAGGATTTTCATGAAGATATTCTGTGATAGCCCAAGCAATTGAAATACCGTCAAAAGTACTTGTACCTCTTCCGATTTCATCTAACAAGATTAAACTTTTTGAAGTTGCATTGTTAATGATATTTGCCGCTTCCTGCATTTCTACCAGGAAAGTACTTTCACCGGCGGCAATATTATCACTGGCGCCAACCCTTGTGAAAATCCTGTTAACTATCCCGATTTTAGCTTCTTTAACAGGTACAAAAGAACCTATTTGTGCAAGTAAAACAATTAATCCGATTTGACGAAGATAGACTGATTTTCCAGCCATATTCGGACCGGTAAGGATAATTATTTGATTTTCCGAATTATTAAGTTTACAACTATTGGGTGTAAATTTTTCTCCAGGCGGTAAAATTCGTTCAACGACCGGATGTCTTCCGTCGGTAATTAAGATTTCATCATCATTATTAATCTCAGGTTTTACATAATTATATTTTTCTGCGCATTCGGCAAATGAAATAAAACAATCCAACATTGCAATTAAGCGAGCATTCTGTTGAATGGATTCTGCTTCTGCTGCAACAGTTAATCTTATTTCGTTAAATAGCTGTGATTCCAGTTCATAGATTTTTTCTTCTGCATTTAAAATTTTATCTTCATATTCTTTCAATTCTTCAGTAATAAAACGTTCAGAATTTACCAGGGTTTGTTTTCTAGTATAATTTTCAGGTACTTTTTCCTTATTTGCGTGGCTTACTTCTATATAATAACCGAATATTTTATTAAAATTTACTTTTAAGGTGGAGATACCTGTCCTTTTTCTTTCGGATGATTGTAGTTTGGCAATCCAATCCTTGCCGTGCAAAGATATATCACGGAGTTCATCCAACTCGGCACTAAAACCGTTTCTTATGATTCCACCGTCGGATAAATTTAAAGGCGGTGAATCTACGATGGCGTTTTCTATTTTCGATACGAGTTTGTCCAGCGATGAGAGAGAATCACGTAAATGGATTAAAGTTTCCCCTTTGATTCCTGAAAGGTGTTTTTTAACGACAGGAATTTTTTTTAATGATGATCTTAAAGAAACTATCTCTCTCGGATTTGCTCTGCCGGTACAAACTTTAGAAATCAATCTTTCTAAATCTCCTATTTCTTTTAATTCTTCAATTAATTTACCACGCAAAGTTTTCTGATTATAAAGCTCATCTACGCTTTCTTGCCTTTGTAATATCAATTCGAGTTTAATTAGTGGAGACGATATCCATTTTTTCAATAATCGACCGCCCATTGCAGTTCCGGTTTTGTCTATAATAGATATTAATGAGCCTTCACGTCCGCCGTCAAACATCGAAAAAGTTATTTCCAAATTTCTCTTGGTAGAATAATCTAGTACCATATAATCGGAGGGATTATAAGCGGATATTCTATTTAGATGAGACAGATTCGCCTTTTGTGTTTCCTGCAAATAATTTAATACGGTGCCGGCTGCAATAATTCCGGCTGTAAAACCTTCAACTCCGTATCCTTTCAGATTCACGGTTTTGAATTGCATTATTAATAAATCTTTTGCGTATTCATAATTAAAAATCCAGTCGTCTAATTTAGTTACCCTGATCGATGGATTTACCTTTTGGATTAAGCGAGTTAAAAATTCTTTTTCCTTTTTGGGAATCAGAATTTCTGAAGGTGAAATTGATTCAATTTGTTGTTGAATAAACGGAGATTGAATTTCATAAACGTAGAATTCGCCGGTAGAAATATCACAAAAAGAAATACCCGTAACATTATCCCTCAAGTAGATAGCCATTAAATAATTGTTTTTTTTATGATCCAATAATTTATCTGAAAAAGCGACACCTGGTGTAACTACTTCAATAACCTCCCTTTTGACAATACCTTTTGCAAACTTTGGATTCTCGACTTGCTCACAAACCGCAACCCGATAACCTGCCCGGACCAACTTAGGCAAATATGTATCAATTGCATGATGAGGAAAACCTGCCAGCGGCACATCCCCAGCAGCACCGTTCGACCTTTTAGTTAAAGTGATACCCAATACTTTTGCAGCAATTTTTGCATCTTCTTCAAATGTTTCAAAAAAATCTCCCATCCTGAAAAGAAGAATCATATCGGGATGCGCCTGTTTAATCTTACTGTATTGTGCCATTAAAGGTGTTTTTGTCATATCCTACTATCTTTTATTATCACATAAATAAATTTAAAAATACTTTAATATAAAAAAAATTTCAATTTGTGTTGTAAATATAAATTTTATCCTCTATTGAATTGACAATTTGTGAGTTTCCACCAAAGGTATTTTTAAAATGAAATAACTTTGATCTTTGTTTATAATCACATTTCGATAATTTTAAAATGACCTATTTAGATATATCTCATTTATGATTTTTAAGTTTAGGTATTTTCTCTTAAACTTAAAAATATTTAGATTGATAATGGAATTATAGTTGAATTTGCTCTAAAAAGAAATTCTTTTACATTTGGCATTGTAATAGAACTAATCACCGGGGTTTAACTTAAAGTTAACGGGTTATTGAGTTGCTTTTTTACAGACGATAAAAGTAATGATTTTTTTTAAAGCGGTATTTTCTAAAATTTATTTAAAGATAGTATGCAGGAGAAATATTATAAATTTTTTAGTCAATATCTAAATCGGGAATTCGAATTGTTGGTATTCGGCGAGAGTGGTTACCCGGTAATCTTTTTCCCGGAATCAAAAGGTAGATATTATAACGCCAAAGATAAAGGTTTTATCGGAGCTGCTCATCAACTATTGAATGAGCGGAAGATAAAAATTTATTGTCCGGATAGCATTGATAGCGAA
>CBFDUR010000114.1:0-6300 GCA_965613005.1 uncultured Ignavibacteriales bacterium | reverse complement strand
TATTCGTCCTGCGGTTAAGGAGGAAGTACAAAGTTTAGGTGGGCAATATATTGAAGTCGAAACGGACGATTCTATGGAGGATGAAGGCGGATATGCTAAAGAAGCTTCCGAAGAGTTCTTAAGAAAGCAAAAAGAATTAATATTCAAACATGTTACCGAATCGGATATTGTTATTACCACTGCCTTAGTACCGGGGAAAAAAGCGCCTTTGCTTGTTACCGAAGAGATGGTTAAACACATGAAACCCGGTAGTGTGGTTCTGGATATGGCGGTAGAATTTGGCGGTAATTGTGAAATAAGTGAAAAAGGAAAATCAATAAAAAAATACGAGGTTACAATAATCGGCGAACTTAATCTTCCAAGTCTTGTTCCGTATCACGCTAGCGAAATGTACGCTAAGAACCTTCTGAATTTAATTACTTATATCGGTAAAGAAGGTAAAATAGAATTAAGTTTGGATAATGAAATAGTTAAAGGATCTTTAATTACTTATAATGGAGAAATAATTCAACCAAGAGTAAAGGAATTATTAAAATAAAAATTGATATATTTTTCCGAAAGATTGAAGTATCGTAAATTCTTTTGGAATTGAATCAAGAATAATTTAAAATACACTTTTAAAGTTAATAATAAATGGCAGCCGTAATAATGCTGAAAGTTTTAATGACACGACTGCCATAATTTATAATGTACTTAAAAATAAAAGGGAAGTATTATGGATGCAAACTTTTTAATGTTAATATATGTATTTGTACTTGCTATTTTTGTAGGCTTCGAATTGATAACAAAAGTTCCGCCGATTTTGCACACTCCTCTCATGTCAGGTTCAAATGCTATCTCCGGGATTACGATTATAGGGGCTTTGTTGAGCGCGGGTATGAAGGAATATACCATCAGCACAACTCTAGGTATGATAGCTGTAATATTTGCTATGATAAATGTTGTCGGTGGATTTATGGTGACCGATAGGATGTTAAAAATGTTCAAAAAAAAGTGAGTTAATTTATGAATACGGTAATTGATATAACTTATCTAATATCATCAATATTTTTCATTGTCGGAATTAAAAAATTAAGCTCTCCCAAAACTGCACGAAAAGGTAATTTATATGCTGCTATTGGTATGCTGTTGGCAATAGTTGTAACACTGTTTGCTAAACAGGTGCTTACTTATGAATGGATAATAATAGGAATAATAATAGGTTCGGCTATTGGTGCAATAATGGCTGTCAGAGTTAAAATGACAGGTATGCCGCAAATGGTAGGAATGTTGAACGGATTTGGCGGCGGTGCTTCAACCTTAGTAGCATTATCTGAATATTACAAAATATCGCCTCATATACCTATAAATACCGGTGTAGCGATTGTACTTAGTTTGCTGATCGGCGGCGTTACCTTTACCGGTTCCATGATAGCTTTTGCTAAACTTCAGGGATGGATAACGGGTAAAGTTATAAAATATCCCGGACAGCACCCGCTCAACGCTTTACTGCTTTTATTTATTCTTGCGGCAGGTACATACGTTGTTATAAACCCTGCCAGTGCAGATTTAACTTTAATGATTACCATCACATCTCTGATTTTAGGGATTTTATTAGTATTACCGATAGGTGGTGCTGATATGCCCGTAGCAATTTCATTATTGAATTCCTATTCTGGATTGGCAGGTGCAACTACAGGTTTTGTTCTCGGTAATAGTGAACTGATAATTGCAGGCTCTTTAGTCGGCGCTTCCGGAATAATTCTCACTAATATCATGTGTAAGGGCATGAATAGATCCTTGATGAACGTTCTACTCGGGGGCTGGGAATCGGCCGGTTCTTCGCCTGCAGAAAGCACTGCAACCGATAGCATTCAAGGTACTGTAAAGTCGGTTGATGCTGAAGAAGCAGCAATGATTTTTGATGTGGCAAGATCCGTAATAATTGTTCCGGGTTATGGTATGGCTGTTGCTCAAGCCCAGCATGCAATTCATGAATTAATGATTGCTTTGGAAAAAAGAAATATTGATGTGCGTTTTGCAATTCATCCTGTAGCGGGCAGAATGCCGGGTCACATGAATGTCCTCTTAGCCGAGGCAAATGTACCGTATGATAAATTATATGCATTGGACGATATTAATAACGATTTTGATAATACCGATATCGCTCTGGTTGTAGGTGCAAATGATGTCGTGAATCCGGCTGCCAGACATGATAAAAACAGCCCGATTTATGGTATGCCTATCTTAAATGTTGATCATGCCAAAACTGTAATTATTAACAAGAGATCGTTAAATGTAGGATATGCCGGTATCCAAAATGAATTGTTTTACGGTCAAAATTCATTGATGTATTTTGGCGATGCAAAAGATGCAATAACAAAATTAACTCATGAGATTAAGAATCTTTGATTTCTTTCCGTAAAGCAGATTTAATACAATTATGCCGGAGATCGCTGTAAAAAATTAAAGAATGTAATTTTGACTGATTTTATTTCAATCCTGATTATTGAAAACCTTGGTCGACTTTTTACAGCGGTCTTATTTCCGGATAATTTTTTCATCGGCAGCAAAGTAGGGAAGTTTCAGCTAAAGAGGGGTTTTCTTACTTCGCAGAGTGGGGATGCGGAATAACAATCTTATTTTATTTTGAACGGAAAAAGAAAAATATCAACCGGTATTTTTATGATATTTCAAACCCGCTATTCTATCGATAAAATAATGATAAGAATCATATTGGATATCGCTATTTCGATATTCCGGTTTAAAAGGAATATTGAGCCATAAACATTGCATAAATGAGCCCATTTTAAAAAGCTCAATATGGTTATTCCGAAGGAGTGAGACGACTGAAGAATTTTTTATTTTACAATGGATTAGAGATCTTTCACGGAGTTTACACTGCGAAGTGAATGTGTTCGGAATGACACATTGGTATTTTTGAGGAAACTCATGAATAAATCTTTGAAAATGCAATAAAGAACTTTAGTATAAAATTACTAATTTAACCGGTGAGTTTTTGGATTAGTCTTAAATTTATTAAAGAGAAAGAATGTAATGGAATTTAAAAATAATATTTTAGAAGCTGTGGGAAATACTCCGCTGATAAAATTGAATAAACTGAATAAGGGTTTAAAACCGCAAATTTTTGCTAAACTGGAATCTGCAAATCCTGGAGGGAGCGTGAAGGACAGAATAGGAATAGCAATGCTTGAGGAAGCCGAACGCAGCGGTAAAATTAAACCCGGAGGCACTGTAATCGAGGCAACAAGCGGGAATACAGGTATCGGATTGGCTCTTGCTTGTGCAGTAAAAGGTTATAAATCTATTTCCGTTGTAACGGACAAAGTTAGCTCGGAAAAAATAAATTACTTGAAGGCGCTGGGAGGCGGTGTAATAGTTGTATCTAACGCGGTCAATCATGATCACCCCGATTATTATATTACTGTTGCAAAAAAAATTGAGAAGGAAACTCCCAATTCTTCATTTATGTATCAATATTCAAATCCGGCGAATCCGGAAATTCACTACAAAACTACCGGACCGGAAATTTGGAGGCAAACCGAAGGGAAAATAACTCATTTCGTTACGGGAATCGGAACAGGCGGTACTATCAGCGGTGTGGGTAGATTCTTAAAGGAAAAGAACGCAAATATTCAAATTATCGGTGCAGATCCCTACGGTTCTATTTTTAAGGTTTATAAAGAAAAACACGAGTTAATAGAGAGCACACCATATCTAGTCGAAGGTATCGGGCAAGATTGCTTGCCTCAAAATGTACATTTTCAATTTATCGACAAGATTTACAATATCAGCGATATTGATTCGTTTAAGTTTGCCAGATTGCTGTCACGTGAAGAAGGAATATTTTGCGGTGGAAGTACCGGAACAATCCTTGGCATTACTTTGCAAATTGCAGAGAATTTAACTGAAAACGATTTAATTGTTTTCATTGTATGCGACACCGGCGAAAGATATCTAACCAAATTCCAAAGTGATGAATGGTTGAGGGAAAAGCGTTTATTCCCCGTTGAAATTAAAACACTTCATGATGTTTCTTTGGCAAAAAGAAAAGATGAAACAAAAAATTTAATTACGCTTAATGCAAAAGATAAAGTAAAATATGCCGTTGGTGTTTTAAATAGCAGGGGATTTTCTCAATTACCGGTTATTCAGGATGGCGAGTCTGTCGGCAGTATTAGAGAAGCCAGATTAATGGCAAAGTTATTGGACGATCCCGGGTTGATGGATTCAATTATAGAGAACGTAATGGAACCTGGTTTTCCTACTTTGGCTGAAAAGACTGAACTTTCCGTTGTTAAAAAATACCTAAGCGATTCACCGGCAGTACTGGTAACTGAGTACGGCCGGATAATCGATATTGTTACAAGATATGATATAATTGAATATGCTAATTTTTCGTAATCATTTTTTAATCTCAAATCATAGGAATTAATCTTATGGGATTCTCAACTGATGCTATACATGCCGGACAAACGCCCGATCCGGTTACCGGCGCTGTAATTACTCCGATTTATCAAACTTCTACCTATGCGCAGGAAGAACTTGGCAAACATAAAGGCTATGAATACGGAAGAACTCATAATCTTACACGCCAGGCAATGGAAAAAAATATTGCAACTCTTGAAAGAGGGAAATACGGTATTGCTTTTGCATCCGGTTTAGCAGCAACTCACGCATTGATGAGCCTTATTAAAGCCGGCGATCATGTCGTAATTTCAGATAATGTTTACGGCGGAACATACAGACTTTTTGAATTGGTAATGAAGGACTTTGGAATTGAATTTTCTTGGATCAATACAAGCGATTTGGCTAATATCGAAAATGCCGTCAAGGCAAATACAAAACTTGTTTATCTCGAAACTCCGACTAATCCTATGTTAAATTTAACCGATTTGGAGGGTGCGGCAAAGATTTGCAAGAAACATAATTTGATCAGCATTGTCGATAACACTTTTATGAGCCCCTATTTTCAAAACCCGTTAACGCTGGGATGCGATATAGTTTTACATAGTTCTACTAAATATATAAATGGACATAGCGATGTAATTGGCGGAATAATTGTTACAAATGACGATAAAATTCATGAGAGGTTAAGATATATTCAAAATGCCGCCGGCGGAATTCCTTCGCCGTTTGATTGCTGGTTGGTGCTTCGATCGACAAAAACACTTGCCGTCAGAATGGAAAGACACAATAAAAATGCGATTGAGTTGGCAAATTATTTGGAAAAGTCGAAATTGGCAAAAAAGGTTTATTATCCGGGATTACCGTCCCATCCTCAATATGATTTGGCAAAAAAACAAATGCGCGGATTTGGCGGTATGATCTCAGTCGATTTCGGTGATTTTGAAATGGCAAAAAAAATTTTGAAGAATGTTAAAGTCTTTACTCTCGGCGAAAGCTTGGGCGGCGTTGAAAGTTTAATAAGTCATCCGGCTAGTATGACACATGCTTCCGTGCCTAAATCAGACCGTGATAAAATGGGATTGACCGAAAGTCTTGTTAGATTTTCCGTCGGTATCGAAGATATTGAAGATTTAATTGCAGATATAGAAAACGCATTGAAATGATTTTTTGCAATAGTTCAAGTGAAAAAAGACTTTTATAAAAAAAACATATGTGAAGCTGATAAAAAATATTTATACCGCGAATTCACGAATTTTATATGAAAAAAAATATAATTCGTGCATTCGCGGCTAATTCTTCTGCAAAAAAAACGAAGAAATGATTTATAATATCGTAAGGTTCAATAAGATAAAAATATATTTTGAATTCCTTCGAAGCAACAATTTAATAATAACATAATATTCCTTGCTCTCACTTCAAGTATTTCACCATCCAGTCGATCCAACGCTTGAAAATGTCGGTTCTTCTTACAATATCATGTGGGAAATGAGTATCTACGGGATAAACATAAAATTCAGTATGTACTCCGTTATCGAGCAATGCGTGGTACATCTCGTAGCTATTTACTATGGGCACATTAGGATCGCCGGCATCACCCATTATCAAAGTCGGCGCTTTTACATATTGAGCGTATACAATAGGGGACTGTTCCCGCCAGATTTTCCAGTATTGTTTTACCCAAGGTGATCCGCCGAAGAAATAGAGATCATCCGTTTGATAGAAAGCGATTGTGTAATCCATTACCCAGTCGTTAAGGGCAGCGCCTTCAACTGCGGCTTTCCATTTATTTGGGTAATATCCATTCAACCATGATGTCATGTATCCTCCGTAAGACCATCCCGATACACCGATACGATTTGTATCGATTATACCTAACTGTTTCACTTTCTT
>CBFDUR010000113.1:0-6324 GCA_965613005.1 uncultured Ignavibacteriales bacterium | reverse complement strand
AAATTATCTAACGATAATTTCCTTAAAGCTCAAGAAAGAAGATTAAAACTGGAGGATAATCTAAGAGTATATGGGAAAAAACTGCAAGTGTATAGTAACAGAATAATAACTTCTACAAAGGAATTAAATAACTTACAGAATTTAATAGCAGGGTTACAGCTTGATCGTGAAAATTATTTATCAAGTATAGCTAAGTTAACTACTGTTAAAAAGAGATTAAACGATGAAATATCCAAACAACGAAATTATTTGCAAAAAATTTATCAAAACAAGGATCAACTGAAAAAGGAACAATTACCGGATGAGAATAATAAACAAATCGGCGGTCCTTATAAAGGCAATATGAATGAAGTTAAGCCTGTGCGAAAAAACATTATCAAAAATTAAGTATTAAATATTTTTGTGTGACGGTTGTAATTATTTATTACTATTTAAGGGCTGTTTTATATTATCTTTTATAGTATATTTGTTTTTTTCAAATTAATGTAACAACATCCGCATCTTTTGGAATGAAATCTGATATTATCATCTTTCACAAAAATTCCATTGTATTTTTTATATGCTTCTTAACTTGAAGATGAATCACCAATAAAGGTAGTTTAAATATAACATATAGTCTTTGTTACAAACAAATGTGAGTTAATTATGTCATTAATTTCTAATTTTATTATTCATTTTAAGTATAATTATTTTTTAATATTATTTTTATTTTCGGTAGCAATGCTGAGTAACCAAACCTTTTCACAAGTTATGGAATCGAAAGTTGTACATCCGGCGTGGAGTTTTAATAAATCAATTTATGAAGTAAACCTGCGACAATATACGAAAAGCGGTACTTTTTCGGCATTCGAAAAACATTTACCTCAGATTAAAAAATTGGGCGTTGGTATTATATGGTTTATGCCGATAACACCAATTGGAGTTGAAAAAAGAAAAGGTAAATTAGGCAGTTATTATTCCGTTAGGGATTACTTTTCGGTTAATCCCGAATTTGGTACTATGAAGGAATTTATTGATCTAGTAAAAAAAATTCATCAGATGAATATGTATGTGATATTGGATTGGGTTGCAGATCATACTTCTTGGGATAATCCGTTAACTATTGAACATCCGGATTGGTATAAAAAAAATTCAAAGGGAAATTTTATTTTACCGGAAAAAGGATGGACTGACGTAATTGCCCTCAATTATAGCAAACCTGCTTTGCGAAAATATATGATAAATGCAATGAAATATTGGGTTGAAGAAAGTAATATCGATGGCTTCAGATGTGATGTGGCTGATAAGCTGCCTACGTCTTTCTGGAATGAGGCAAGAAAACAACTGGATAAAATCAAACCCGTGTTTATGCTGGCTGAAGCTGAAAACCCAAAACTGCAGGTAAATGCTTTTGACATGACATATTCTTGGAAATTTTACAGTTTGATGAATTCTATTGCAAAAGGTAAAAAAAATGCTGCCGATGTTATAAAATATTTTCAATGGGAGAATTCTACTTATCCGGCTAATGATTTTAGAATGAGGTTTACTACAAACCACGATGAAAATTCTTGGGACGGAACAGTCTTTGAACGATTAGGAAATGCCGCTGCTACTTTTGCAGCTTTAACCGTTGCGGTGCCCGGTATGCCGCTTCTTTACAGCGGTCAAGAAGCAGGGCTAAATAAAAGATTAGACTTTTTTGACAGAGACCCCATAGTTTGGAGAAAATCCGGATTTAGAAGCCTTTATACGAAACTTTTCCATTTAAAGTCGAAAAATATAGCTCTTTGGAACGGTAAAAAAGGAGGCGGAATACATTGGGTTTCTACTTTAAAAGATAAAGATGTGCTTTCATTTATAAGGAAGAAGGATAAAGATAAGATATTTTTCATTTTTAATCTTTCCAATAAACAAGTAACTAAATATTTACACAGTGGAGAAATGAAGGGTAAATATCTCGATTTATTTTCCGGAAAAGAAGTTTCTCTGAAGGATTCGGAACAATTTAAATTGAAGCCTTGGGAATACAAGTTTTACATCGCAAATTAGTAAGTTCTCAATTACTTTTTTTCTTACGGTGTTAAATTCTTTAAAGGAGCCTGAATTAAAAACTCATTAGAAATGTCATATTAATTTAAGGAATAAACCGTAACTTTTTTATATATTTAAAAATTAAAAATCAAAAATCATTTCATAATCGAAATGGAGTTTAAAATGCTTTCAACTTCTGACAAAATTGATCAATTATCTATAAATACAATAAGATTTCTTGCAGTGGATGCCGTTCAGAAGGCAAATTCGGGTCATCCGGGAATGCCGATGGGCTGTGCGCCAATTGCGTATTTGCTTTATTCAAAGTATATGAAACATAATCCGGCTAATCCAAAATGGATTAACAGAGACAGGTTCATACTTTCCGCCGGACATGGAAGTATGCTTTTGTACTCATCGCTGCATCTTTGCGGCTACAATGTTCCTCTCGATCAGCTTAAACAATTCAGGCAATGGGGAAGTATCACTCCCGGTCATCCTGAATATCATAAAACTCCCGGGGTTGAAACAACTACTGGTCCGTTGGGGCAAGGATTCACTAATGCAGTGGGAATGGCGATTGCTCAAGAGTATCTAGCGTCGAAATTCAACAAAGAAGATATAAAAATCTTGGATCATTATATTTATGGAATATGCAGCGACGGAGATTTGATGGAAGGAATTTCCCATGAAGCCGCATCGCTGGCAGGTCATTTGAAATTGGGCAAAATAGTATTTTTTTATGATAATAACGGGATAACAATCGATGGCTCTACATCATTGGCATTCTCGGAAGATGTTGGTAAAAGATTTGAGGCTTATAATTGGCACGTTCAGCATGTTAATGATGTAAATGACTTAAGTGAGCTGGAAACTGCATTAAAGAATGCAAAAGGAACTATTGATCGCCCTTCAATAATAATTACGAAAACACATATCGGTTATGGAAGCCCTAATAAACAGGATACTGCTGCTGCACATGGTTCACCATTAGGAGAAGAGGAAGTTAAACTAACGAAGAAAAATCTCGGCTGGCCCGAAGATTCCAGCTTTTTAATTCCGCCGGAAGTTAATGAACATTTTGGAAAAGTTAAGATTAAAGGAGAAGAGGAAGAAAATAAATGGAATGAGTTACTTGTAAAGTATGAGAAAAATTATCCGGAAGATGCAAAACTTTTTAAAGCTCTGATGAAGGGTGAGTTTGGTGATGAATGGAAAACTAAATTACCTCATTTCAAAAACGAAGGTAAAAAACTTGCGACAAGGGCAGCGTCCGGAAAAGTATTAAATGCAATAGCGCCTTATCTTCCTTCTTTAATCGGCGGTTCGGCGGATTTGCATCCTTCCGATAATACTTATCTTAAAGAGTTTCAAGATTTCGAAGCAAATAATCGAAACGGCAGAAATTTTCATTTCGGTATCAGAGAACACGGAATGGCAAGTATATTAAACGGTATGGCTATTTATGGGGGAGTTATTCCTTATGGGGGAACATTTTTCATATTTTCAGATTACTTACGCCCTGCAATCAGATTGGCTTCTTTATCGGGAATAAAACCAATTTATGTGTTTACACACGACAGCATAGGTTTGGGAGAAGACGGTCCGACACATCAACCTGTTGAGCAACTGGCGTCATTACGTGCAATTCCCAAAGCGATAGTTATTCGTCCGGCAGACGCTAATGAAACGGTTTACGCCTGGCAATTTGCTATCGAACATCAAGGAAGCCCGGTTGCATTAATATTAACCAGACAAGGGCTTGAAATAATAGACAGAGAAAAATATTCTTCTGCAGAAAATCTTCTTAAGGGAGCTTATACACTAAAAGATAGTACGGAACCTCCGGAATTAATTTTAATGGCCTCAGGCTCGGAAGTCGGTATTACATTAAAAGCCGGTGAGCAACTGGCGTCGGAAGGAATTAAGGTTAGGGTTGTCAGCTTTCCAAGCTGGGAAATATTTGAAATGCAATCTAAAGAATATAGGGATTCCGTTCTACCTCCTTCTATTAAAGCAAGAGTTTCAGTTGAAGCCGGAGTGGAACAGGGATGGGAAAAGTATGTGGGAGATAATGGTGATTCTATAAGTATTGAAAAATTTGGTGCTTCTGCGCCTATTGCTATCTTGATGGAAAAATATGGATTTACGGTCGATAATATTATGTTTACTGCTAAAAAAGTCCTAAATAATAATGCCGGATAATTTAATGATTAATTTCCATTCTGAGGAAATAGGTCATTAAATTGATTTAAGACAAAAAGTATGTTGTATTAACAATAAATAATGGGTCTCTTTTAAAAAGTATTTTTCTTATGAAAAAGTCGTAATTTTTGTTATTATCATAATTTGAAAACTTGAAGATAATCTTTTTAGAGAAGTATCAAAAATAATATTTAAATTTATAAAGTTAATAGGTGCTTAACAAAAGACTTTTACCAACAAATTGTTCGTGTTCAAAAAAATCGTTTCGTACAAAAATAATAGTCATTAGGCTTCGCCGTCATTGATTGTCATTATAAATTACTACTAATGACGCGAAGCAAATGACAATAATGTTACATTATTAAAACTTGATGTTTTCCCACGAATGTGGTTTAATTTTCAAACTTGTTTTTGAAATTTTTTAGTATCTTATGTGTCTATCTTTACCTAATTAATGTCTGTCTCTGATGTCCTATTAAGAGAAAAATTATAATAATAACTTCTCTATTTATTGGTTTCAAATGTGGCTAAAGCCACTATTATCTCTGCTTTTTTTAGAACGTTTCCACCGTCTTAAATCGTATGCTGTCCTTAAGTCACAATAAAACATTCATTTTTTTCTATGTTACAATTGAAATAATATTGGGGTTATAATTATGAATATAAAAACAAAGTTATTTCTCTTACTTCTGCTCTTTACCTTTAGCTTGTTTCCCTCTTGCAGCAGTCCGACACAGCCGCCTACAATAAACTATATTACCCTTTCACTTAAGGAAGCCTCAAGTACGGAAGCGTGGGTTAACCTAAAAGTACGGAACGTTTCTTTTCCTGCACAAATAATTTTAGTGATGGATAATAAAGCATTAACCGATATTAATCTTACCTCCAACGATACCACTGTTTACATTGATTCTCTCCAGCCTAACGGAAGCTATTGGTTTGTGGCGCAGTTTACACAAAATAACGAAACGGTAACGAGCAACCTGATTACAGTGCAGACACTTGATACAACAAGCAACAACTTTACCTGGCAAACATTTACTTTTGGTGATCCGAGAGCTGGCAGCAGCACGTTGAATGACGTAGCAATAATAAACGAAAACGACATTTGGGCAGTTGGAGAAATACACACAAAAGAAACAGACCGATGGAACGTCGACAGCACCAAATGGATACTACCTTACAACGCCGTGCATTGGGACGGGAAAAAATGGAAATTAAAAAGAATACTTTACAACTATCAGGGTCAAGCATTCTACCATCCCATACAATCAGTTTTTGCTTTTAATTCAAACGATATATGGTTTGGTGGAAATGGTATTATTCGTTGGGATGGTTTGAAATTTATTGAAGTCCTTACTCCTAAAATTGTTTGGGGACCACATTTAATCAACAAAATTTGGGGCACATCGAATAATGATTTATATATAGTAGGCAACGGTGGTAAAATAGCCCATTACCTAAACGGAGTATGGAGTAAGATAGAAAGCGGGACAACAACAAATCTGAATGATATTTGGGGATATTATGATAAGGAGAATAATAAAGAGACAGTGCTAACAGTTGCATCAAATATTTTACATCATGGGGAATACAGATTATTAGCAATTTCAGGTAATACCGCGCATGATACATTAAACTGGCCGTATAACAATTGGCTTAAAGGGATTTGGTTCCAGGGGAAATATTCACCTGTTTATATATGTGGCGTCGGAATAAGGAAATATGAAAATGGTAAGTGGTCGGTATTAAACCTGCCCCCTTATTTTACAGAGGCAATAAGAGGAACAGGTGTTAATGATATTACAGCAGTAGGTGACTATGGGTTTGTAGCACATTATAACGGAGTACGCTGGTACACAGTCAATTTATCCTCCGGTTATTTGTTTTCATCGGTATCGGTAAAGAATAATATAGTAGCGATATCCGGTAATTCCTCATCAGGCGGGATAGTGGGTAAGGCAATAGTGATAATAGGCAGACATTAAATAAAAGAGGATGAAATAATTTAATGAACTATAATAAAAGTCCTTTTTTCTCTATATTACAACTGAAATAATATTGGGGTTATAATTATGAATATAAAAACAAAGTTATTTCTCTTAC
>CBFDUR010000112.1:0-6334 GCA_965613005.1 uncultured Ignavibacteriales bacterium | reverse complement strand
GAATATTTTACGTTTATAAGCACATCTCCGGCAGGCAGTTCATCCACCGACTTATTTTCGATGTTGCAGATAAATTTTCCTTCGGTTTCACGAACTACCATAGCTTTGAATATATTTTTTCCCATTATTGTTCACTTCATAATTTTATTCCAGTTCAAAAAGTAAGGAGTAATTCAATTCAAAACAAAAATTAGAAACAAAACATATTTTTTTTATTGTTTTGTAACTATTATAATTTTATTTTGTACTCATATTATATCAAAATTTCCGTAGGGGATTAATGAGTTCAAATAAACGATTTTATTTATCAGGAACAGTTTTCAGCATTATAATATTTTTTGGAATTATATTATACTTAACAAAAGATAATAAAGAAATTCCAACCATTTCAACACCTAAAATTGAATCGGATTCAAGCATAGATTTAAACGAATTTGGTTTTAAAAGTGATTCGTTAAACCGGAAAAGGTATTCGATAAAAAAAGGTGAGACTCTTTCCAATATCTTACAAAGGTACAAACTGAATCAAAACACAGTTAATAAAATAATTGCCAAAGCAAAAGAAGTTTTCGATTTGGAAAAGATTCAATACAAGAATTATTATTATACATTTACCGGTAAAAACGATTCTACGCGGCTTTATTATTTAGTTTATGAAAAAAATCCGGACAATTATGTTGTAATATCACTTAAGGATAGCATATCCGTATATACGTGGAAGAAAAAAGTTAGAACAAGATTAAAAACGGCAGCCGGAATAATTCAAAGTTCATTATATAAAACCATAACCGATGATAACATCAACCCTGAGCTTGCTATCAGACTAGCGGATATTTATGCGTGGCAAATTGATTTCTTCAAAATTCAAAGAGGTGATTATTTTAAAGTGTTATACAATGAAGAATATGTTGATAACAAACCTATTGGAATAAAAAATATCTTGGGTGCAAATTTTAATCACAATAATGAAAATTACTTTGCAATTGGTTTCAAAGAAAATAATCGATTTAATTTTTACGATCAAAACGGGAAGAGCCTTCGAAAAGCGTTTTTAAAAGCCCCACTGAAATATTCTAGAATATCTTCTCGCTTTACTAATCGCCGTTATCATCCAATACTTAATCGATATTTACCACATAGAGGAGTTGATTATGCTGCTCCTTTAGGAACACCAATTCATTCTGTTGGAGATGGAATAATTACCGGCAAAGGATTCAATAAATTCAATGGAAATTTTATTAAAATTCGCCATAATAATATTTATTCCACCGAGTATCTGCATCTTTCCGGATTTGCCAAAAATATTAGGAAAGGGAAAAAAGTTTTGCAGGGACAAATTATCGGTTATGTCGGCAGCACAGGGCTAGCCACCGGACCTCATCTCGATTTTAGATTTTTTAAAAATAATTATCCCATTAATCCACTAAATGTAAAAAGCCCCCCAACTAAATCAGTGAATAACAAGCTTATGGATACTTTCGTTGAAATCAAAGACAGAATTATTACACAATTGGATTCGATACATATTACTAATAAAGTTGAGAATTTAAATAAAGTATCGGCCGGCTAAAGCATTAAACAAAACCAATCGAAAAGCAGAGAATGGATAAGCTTGTCTCTACGACTTTAATATTACTATATATTAGTTCTATCTAAAAAGTTTATTCTGTAAAATTTATCTTCATGCAAGAATAGTAATATCAGATTATTTGCAAATCTTTTTTAGGCATCCAGCCAACTTTGCCATCTTTAAGCCTGATTTCAAACCAATTGTCAACACTCTCTTCTATTCTAACTTTCAATCCTTCATGTATAACAAATGCGTCGTTGCTTGTAGGGTCCGGAGACTGTTTAACGGTAACGGCTGATTCGACAATTATTCCATTTTTAATATTCATCTCTTGATTATATTTAACTGTAAGTAAGGTTATTGTAGTTATAAGAAAAAAAGTTGAAATTATTCCGGCAAAAAACGAATAGCGTTGGAATTTCGGTCGTTTAACAAAAAAGTAGAGGCCAATCGATATTAGTAAACAAATATAAAAAAAGTAAGCAATATATACCCATCCTGAAACTGCGAATAAAGCAAGCAAACTTTGCCACCAATCAAATAAAAAGAATGAGGGAAGCGTGTTAATCTTATCGATAGTTTTTGAATTTACAAAAGCTAAATTATATTTTACATTGTTATTACCGGGGGAAATTTTTAAAGCGCGTTCATAATTTAAAATAGCATAACCGATTTTACCCTCACGATAATATGCATTGCCGAGGTTATAATAAACCGCTGTTCCTACATATCCTTCATCAAGTATTTTTTGATATAAGTCAATTGCCTTTCGATATTCTTTCTTTTGATAATATTGGTTTCCATTTTGCATTAAAGAATCGGCATTCGAAGCAAAAACATTATCGGTAAAAAAGAATAATATCGATAAAAAAATCAATATGCTTATAAAAGAAATATAATTATTAGAAAACATTACCCTTCCTCACCGTATAGATTTTTCAAGTTCAATGATTACTTTTGTCAGATTATGATACATTTCATTCATGGCAGCAAGTCCATCGGCCCTCGGTGCAAACCTGAAATATTCACATTTTTCAGCGTTCTCTTTTAAATTTGAAATTAGTTCCTCACTTACATCCCTCTTCTGTAATTCACCCACGGCTTTGTCTAATGAGATTTCAGATTTTGGAATTCTCAGTTTGTCCTCAAAGTAACCGAAAAGTGCCAATGATATTTCCGAATAAAATTCTTTTTGATTTTTCGATTCCATTAAAATTTTGGCGGTTTTAAATCTATTCCTAGCGACTTTTTCAGCTCTTTGATAATGCAGTAATTGCAAATTCCCGGATAGTTTGTCATTTCTTTTTTTCCAAGTAATCAGCCCACCCAATAATAGCAAGGGGAACACTGTTGCCGCCCAAAATAGAGGTTGAAATAGAACGATGTCGCCGCGCTTTTGAAAATCGAAATTAGAGGTTTTTATATATCGGATATTGTTACCTAATAATTTAACATTTTCCTTTGTAACCACCGAGCTGTTACCGCCTACAATATTTTGACCCTGAGTTACATTAAGAATAAAAGAATTACTGTGTAGAGAAACATAACTCTTTGTTTGAGGATTAAAATAAGAAAATTTAACCGGAGGAATTATTTTTTTGCCAGCAGCCCTAGGAACAATTAAATAATCAATAATTTTTTTACCGGAAATCGTACCGTTTCTCTTAATCTTATCGACAGTTTTCGGTTCGTATTGGTCGAAACTTGAAGGTAAGCTAACTTCGGGTTTACTAAGAAGTGCAATATTACCCGTTCCGCTTAATACAATTTTTAAGTCGACCGGACTATTAGTAGTAGTTCGATTTTTATTTAATGTGGCGCTCATTGAATATTTACCGACCGCTCCTTTAAATGATTTGGGAACATTAACTGATGGGAGAGGTAAAACTTTTATTTTTATAGTATTTGATTTGGCATCGTAATTAATAGTTCGATAATTAGAAAAAAATGGATTGTTAAAAAAATTATTAAAAATATTATTGCTTCCACGTCTTCTGATTCTTACTTGTACCGGAACATTTATCTCGAAAGGTGTAACGGAAAGCGTCCCTGTTTGAGAAGGAAACAATGCAACCATTTTAAGAATTCCCACCCTGAATTGTTTACCCTTATACATCTCCGTAGTGAAGGTAATATTGTTAGAAACATTAATTACTTCCGCCCAAAATCCCTGATAAGAAGGCAACTTTGAAACAGACATTTGCGAAGCTATATTCAGCCTTGTATATAATTTGTAAGTTACGATTACCTGCTGACCTAAATATGTACGAGTTCTATCTGCAGTGGCTCTTATTAATAAGTTTTTGGCAATATTCTGCCGGGAAATTTTCGATGGAGATTGTGTACGATTTGCCTGTCGATTTGATTTAGGAACACCTTTGACAACAGTTATACTCAACGGTTTAGTCCTAAAGGTTTGCCCATGATAATCCACACTTGCCCTTCCAATCAAAAATTTTCCTATACTTCTGGGTTGCAGATAATATAAATAAGTTATCGAAGCGGAAGTAACTCCGTTTATTATTTGCATATTTGTAGATTGATTGGGACCGGAAATAATCATAAAGTTTGTGAACGCCGGAGATTTGAAGTTATTAACCCCGTTGATATTGTTACCGGAAAAAGTAAAAGAGACTTGAAATTGCTTATATTGACTGACTGTACTATTGTTCATACTAGCTGTAAATGATTGAGAAAAAGAGAAACCATTAACAATAGCAATCAAAACGAGTATTATTTTTAAATTAATTTTTTTCATATTTTATAATATAAAATCAGCTTTGAACTATATATTACCAATCTTTAGCTGTTTTTATAGGTTTTCCTTTCTTTCTCCTTAACTGCTTTGCCAGTTTTAGTTCGTCATGCCTCAGCGCTGCCAAAATTCTGTTGGCTTCAGCTTTTGTCATTTTATTGCCTTGCTGTGGATTTTTCATAGATTGTTTATTGTTTTTCCGCCGTTCATTCTTGTTTTGTGGTTGTTGATTTTGCTTCTGATTTTTTTGTTTTTGTTGATTGTTCTTATTTTGATTCTGTTTGTTTTGCTGCTTTTTATTATTCTGTTGATTTTTATTGTTTTTATTATTCTTGTCTTTATTCTTGTTTTTATTCTTGTTTTTGTTATTCTTATTTCGACTTTTGTTATGTTTCAACAAATTAAGTGCATAGGAAAGGTTATATTTAGTAGACATATCACCCGGATTCAATTCTAGGGATTTTTTATATGCGCCTATACTTTCCTTTATTTTTTTAGATTGGAGTAAAACATTCCCTATATTATGATATACCTTTGAACGTAAAATATTGTTTTTGCCAGTGAGTAAAGCCTGTTCATAAGCCTTAATGGCTTTATTATACCTTTTTTGTTTATAGTAAGAATCGCCTAAATTAAAATTAGCTTGAAAATTATTCGGGACCTTTTCTAAGCCCTTTTTAAAATTAGCCTCTGCACCGGAGTAATTCTTTTGTTGATATTTCTCAACCCCTGTATTAACGGAACTACGAAGACTTTGGGAGAATCCCTTCGGCATAAACATCAGGGAAAACAACAAAACCAAGCCTGTTACATATTTAATTTTTAACATTATCATATAAAATAATAATTATTCAATTCCAAACCGTTTATTTAACCGGGACAAAAACTTAGATTTTCTTTCTGATAAAAAGAATTCCAAAATTAGCAATATTATTGCCGGAATTAAAAGATAATAAAACCTGTTCTCATAATCAGTAACTCTTCTTGAACCATATTCCGTTTTCTTGTATGAATTCAAATCCTTATAAATAGTCTGAAGTTGATCTTGATAATTAGACCCTTGAAAATATTTTCCGCCTGTAGCATCTGCAATTTTTTTCAACGTCGAGGCATCTAGTTTGGTTAAAACTATGTTACCTTGTCTATCACGTTTAAAACCAATTTGCCGCCCTTGTGGATTAAAAATTGGAATGGGAACCCCGTCGGGTGATCCAAGCCCGATAGTATAAATTATTATCCCTTTATCTTTAGCATTATTTATAGCTTGCATAAGGTCACCTTCGTGGTCCCCACCATCCGAAATTACTACTATTACTTTTTCAGTTTTAGACGAATAGTTGAAGGATTTTGTTGCTAGATTAATAGCTGCACTAATCACAGTGCCTTGTTCAGGCACCGAACTTTCATTTACGGCATTTACAAACAAACTGGCGGCGGAGTAATCGGAAGTTAAAGGGAATTGTATAAAAGCTTCTGCTGCAAAAACAATTAATCCGATCCGGTCTCCATGTAAATTTTTTATCAGGTTCAGCAAATCGAATTTAGCTTTAGCTAGTCTACTTGGTTTTATATCTTGGGCTTGCATGCTCAATGATACATCCAAACAAATATATACATCAATACCTGCTTGCTTAACCACTTCGGTTTTAGTACCGATTTGAGGATTTGCTAAAGCCAGTATCAGCAATGCAATTGCACCGGTAATTAAACTTGATTTTATTAAATACTTATATTTACTATAAAAAGGTAGTAATATCCCATGAAGTTTTTTGTTTGCAAATACTTCAAATGACTTCTTTCGCCTTCTATTAAGAACCCAAAAAAGTAATAGCAAAAATGGAATTATGTACAAGCCATACAAATATTCAGGATGTGCAAATCGAAACATATTTTAAGTTTATAAATTAGATTATTAAATAATTACGAATTTTTGAAAGTGTTATCATCAATTGATTACTATCTTAAATTCCTTAGCCATTCATTTATTTTGATCCATATTTAATTTTGAA
>CBFDUR010000111.1:0-6344 GCA_965613005.1 uncultured Ignavibacteriales bacterium | reverse complement strand
ATTTAATAGGGATTGATGCTGAACACAGCAAGAATACTTCATATAAAGATGATAAGAAAAGAGTTATGGAAACAGTTGCAGAAAAACATCATCGAGTGTGTTTTGAATAAAACAACAAATTTTAACTATAAAAAGGAAAGATAAAATGCCTACGATTAAAATACGGTATAAAAAAGATAGAAAAGTTTTTGTACCTGATAGGGAAGTTGATTTGCCTGATAATTTTGAAGTGGAATTACCGGATAATAAAATATCTTTTTTTATTGAAAAAGAGAATTTCATAAAAGCAATAGAAGAAAAAGGTGAAAAATATATTCCGGGTTTTAAATTATCAGAGAAAACTAAAAAGCTATTAGGAATATTGAAGGATTCTCCTTTGCGAAAATTTTCCGATAAAGAACTTAAAAGAATTTACCATGAAAACATATGGAGATCTTCAGATGAAAAATATAATAGAGTTTTCATTTCTTCCAAGAAAATGCCTTTCCCTAGGAATCCTTTGCCGAAAGCATCCCTTTGATATAAAAAATTACAAAGCAGCTTGTTTTAGCTCCTTCTCTTTTTAAGAGAAGGCGGGGGATGAGTTTTGGTTTATTTTTTTCATTATCTTTTTAACTCTGAATTATTATAATGCCCTCCTTTTGTTAGAATGATGGAAAGTATATATCTTTGGCAGAGTAATAAACATAATTTATTAGGAGGTTTTGTCCCGGCAGTTATCTGACTTCACTCACCCGTCCTGCAACAGATTCATAAATAATTAGTTTATTGTTATAATTCAATTAAAGGAGTTAATAAAATGGAAACTATAAAGTTAAGATATAAAAAAGGAAGAAAGATATTTATTCCACAGGAGGAAGTTGATTTGCCGGATGATTATGAATTAGAAATTGAGAAACCGGTATTAAAAAGTGAGCCTGAAATATTAAATGAAAAAATTGAAGATTATAAGAAGCGGTTAAGGGAAGAATTTGTAAAAGAATTTAAAGGAGAATATGGAATTGATATGTCGAACGACCCATTTTTGGAATTGATCGGCTGTGAATCTGAATATCTTTCAAAAACAACTTATCTCGATGATAAAAAACGAATAATAGATGCTGTTACAGAAAAACATCGTCGAGTGTGTTTTGAATAAAACAACAAATTTTAACTATAAAAAGGAAATATAAAATGCCTACTATTAAAATACGGTACAAAAAAGACAGAAAAGTTTTTGTACCCGATAGGGAAGTTGATTTGCCTGATAATTTTGAAGTGGAATTACCTGGAATAATTGAAAACAAAGGGTTAAATCAAAAAAAAATTAAAGATAACTTTATTGAATACTATTTGAAGAAATATTCTAATAAATCAATCAAAGATATTGATGAAGAATTGTTAGATTTAATAGGGATTGATGCTGAACACAGCAAGAATACTTCATATAAAGATGATAAAAAAAGAGTTATGGATTATTTATCGGAGAAATATGATGCGTAGAAAAATACTTGTTGATGTAAATGTTTTTGAAGATGTGCTCTCAGGTAGAGAAGGCTCGAATTTTAGTGCGGAAATTCTTCAGCAAGCAAGAAAAAAAGAAATTGAAGGATGGATTTCTGCAAATACTTATGGAATATTATTTTATTTACAGAGAAAAAGAAATTCTGAGAGTGATTCGCGAAGGAATGTGACTAAAATTCTTAAGAACTTTACTATAATTCCAACAAGGAATAATATTCTTTCAAAAGCGTTAAAATCCGATCTCCCTGATTTTGAAGATAACATTCAAATTGAATCTGCAAATCAATTTCATCTTGATGCAATTATTACAAGGAATATAAAGGATTTTAAAAATTCAAGAATTCCCGTTTTTACGCCGGAAGAATTTTTAGAAAAATTTCCCCTTGTATCCAAAACTAAAGTATCACAAAAACTCAGCGTTCCCTTTTTAGATCTCAAAGCACAACTCAAAGACGTTTACAACGAAATAGATGATGAAATTACCAATATAATTTCAAATACCGCATTTGTAATGGGAAAGGCTGTTGCGCATTTTGAATCTTCATTTGCCGCCGCACATAATACAAAATATTGTAACGGCGTTAGTGCCGGTACGGATGGAAACCATATTGTTCTTTGGGCGTTGGGCGTTGGTCCTGGAGATGAAGTAATAATTCCGGCAAACACATTTATTGCTACTGCTTGGGGTGCAACACTTAACGGAGCTACTCCGGTTTTTGTTGATTGTCATCCTGAAAGTTACAACATTGACCCAAAAAAAATTGTTGCGGCTATAACGCCAAAGACAAAAGCAATAGTTGCGGTTCATTTATACGGGCAACCGGCTGATATGGATGGGATAATTGATGAATTACGAATTATGAATTATGAATTGAAAACCCAAGGAGTTTTTGTGCATAAAGAAACCGGACAGACAATTTATTTGGTAGAGGATGCTGCTCAAGCACATCTAGCTGAGTATTTATCCCGTGAGATAGAAAATGAGGAGAAAAGAAATAAAAACAGTTTTGATAGTAAATTAATTACCGGTGGTGCGGATAATCAAGAAATTATCTCACGGGACAGGTGGGAAAAAGTTGGAGGTCTCGGAGTTGCTTCTTCATTTAGTTTTTATCCGGGTAAAAATCTCGGAGCTTACGGTGAAGCCGGTGCTGTAATGACTAACGATGAAGAATTAGCTCGTAAGTTTAAAATGATTAGAGATCACGGAGCTGAACAAAAATACAATCACATAATGTTCGGTCATAATTACAGAATGTCCGGTATTCAAGGAGCTGTCCTTAGTGTTAAACTGAAATACCTGCCGGAATGGACTGAACAGCGAAGAAGAGTAGCGGCAAAATATAAGGAACTGCTCGGCGATATTGAGCAGATTCAACTACCTAAGGAAATGGATTATGCCAAACACGTATATCATCTTTTCGTTATTCAAGTCATACAACCATACAATCATACAACCATACAGCCATACAGCCATACAACCATACAGTCATACGACCATTCAGTCAAATCGTTCTGAAACCCGGGATAGTTTACAAAAGTTTTTAAACGAAAACGGCATCGCAACCGGTCTTCACTATCCTATTCCTTTACATTTACAGCCCTGCTTTGCAAATCTAGGATACAAAAAAGGTGATTTCCCTGTTACCGAACAATTAGCGGAACAAGGGCTTTCATTACCAATGTATCCTGAGATGACCGATGAACAGCTTCAATATATTTCAGAGAAAATTCATAATTTTTTTGCTTTTTAATAAGTAATGTTTAACCTTCCAAAGTATAAATATATTTTTGCCGTAAGTGATTTAGTTGTAATATTTATTTCATTTTTTACGGCATTTTATTTCTCTTCCGGACAAACAGCTCGAAGCATATTATTTTTATTGTTTGATAAAGATTTGGGTCTTGTAATACTTTTATTTTTTTACTCGATTTTTTTCATTTTTATTTTTCAAGCGAATAATCTTTATAAAATCAACATTATTCTAACAAAATCACTCCATTTAACTTCCCTCATACGCTCTTTATTTTACGGTACAATCTCTGTAATTGTTTTCGCATTCTTAATTAAATATTCGTTTATACTTAATTCAAGAAAGTTTCTAATTTTTTTCTTAATAAGTTCCTTTTTATTGCTGATTATTGTAAGGTTTTTAATATTACCTTTCTTTTATTTAAAATTTGCCAAATCAAATATTTTAAAGAGAAAAGCAATTATCATTGGTGCCGGTAAAACAGGTAAACTATTAACAGCGAAATTAATAGTCGGGGAAAATTTTGGACTTTCTGTTGTTGGTTTTGTTGATGATGGAAAACAGGAGGGAGAAGAAATTATCGGAGGTAAAAAGAATCTTGGAAAAGTATCTGATTTAGCTGCCATAATAAAAAAATATTATGTGGAAGAAATTATTTTGGCAATAGACAATATCTCTTATAAGCGAATATTAGAAATTATGGATGTATGTAATTCGATCGGTGTATTGGTTAAAATAACTTCCGAATTATTTAATGTTGTCCCTTCAAAATTAGTTACTGAAAAATATTCTAATATTCCGGTAGTAAATGTATCTCCTCAGCTAAATGGTGCAGTTGTTTTAATTATTAAGAGAATAACTGATTTTGTCGGTTCAGTGTTTGGGTTGGTAATTTTATCACCCTTATTTATTATTATAAGCGTACTTATAAAGCTTTCTTCAAAAGGTCCGGTTTTATACAAACAGCACCGTATTGGTAAAGGTGGACGTGTTTTCAATTTCTTAAAATTTAGATCGATGAGGGTAGCTGACGGTGAAGATGAGGGGAGGGAAAAAGATATGATCGAATTTATAAAGAATGGAAATCAGCAAAATGGAAATAGCGCTAAAATAATTAATGAAAACCGTGTAACTTGGATAGGTAAATTTATAAGAAAAACATCTTTGGATGAATTACCGCAATTAATAAATGTTATTAAAGGGGAAATGAGTTTGGTTGGACCACGTCCGTGTTTGCCTTATGAATATGAAAATTATGATGAATGGCACAAAAGGCGGGTTAAAGTTTTACCGGGTTGTACAGGAGTTTGGCAAGTTTTTGGAAGAAGCGATGTAACCTTTCAGGATTCTGTTGTCTTGGACCTTTATTATATTAATAATATGTCGCCCTGGTTGGATTTACAATTAATTTTTAAAACAATTCCCGTTATGCTTTTATCGAAAGGCGGGGAATAAATATTTATAATTTAACGAGGTAATAATGAAAGCAGGTATTTTAGGTCTTGGTTATTGGGGACCAAATTTGATTCGAAATTTTCTATCTCAGTCTGAAGTTGAGCAGGTTTATGGGTGTGATTTGCTTGATTCTCGACTTAATTTTATTAAATCTAAATTTCCCAGTACGATTTTAACAAAAGATTACGATGAAATGTTAAAAAATGTGGATGTAGTTGCAATTGCTACACCGGTTGCAACACATTTCAATTTTGCTAAACAAGCTCTTTTAATGGGAAAGCATATATGGGTTGAAAAACCGTTTACCGCTGCTTCCCAAGAAGCTGTTGAGCTGATTGAGTTGGCGGAAAAACGTAATTTGAAGATATTTGTCGATCACACATTTATTTATACCGGTGCTGTGCGTAAAATGAAAGAATTGGCCGACAGCGGAGAAATTGGGGAAATTAAATATTTTGATTCGGTTAGAGTAAATCTCGGTTTATTTCAACATGATGTAAATGTAATTTGGGATCTTGCACCGCACGATTTATCTATTATGGGATATTTACTCCCGAATAATAAACCTGTAGCTGTAGCTGCAAATGGAATAGCAAATTTTTATGAACACGAAAACGTTGCTCATTTATTTGTGTATTTTGATAATAACTGTTTTGCCCATTTCCATGTTAATTGGACATCTCCTGTGAAAATCAGAAGAATGATTATAGGAGGTGATAAGAAAATGATAGTATTTAACGATATGGAAAATCTGGAAAAAATTAAAGTTTATGACAGTGGAATTAATATCTCAAAAAGAGAAGAAATTCATGAAGCATTAGTTCAATACAGAATAGGCGATATGCATTCTCCTAAGGTAATTCAAACAGAAGCATTATCTTTGGGAGCTAATGAGTTTATCACCGCAATAAATGAAAATAGACAACCTTTAACAAATGCCATTGATGGTTTGGCTGGTATTACTATTGGTGAAAAAGCAATTGTAGGCGCTGGAGCTGTTGTTACAAAAGATGTACCGCCAAATACAATTGTTGCGGGTGTGCCGGCAAAAATAATCAAAAAAACAGACTGATTATTTTAAGTTTACGGTCTTTCCCATTACGGGAACATTTACTATATTAATATTTTAGAATATGCGGATTATTTCAAGAAAAACATTAACAAGTTTCTCGGATAAACATCTCGAAACAAAACAGGCTTTAAGAGCCTGGTTTGATGAAGTATCAAATGCATTATGGACATCGCCAAATGAATTAAAAGAGCAGTATAAGAATGCTTCAATTATAACAAACAAGAGAGTCGTTTTTAATATTCATGGGAATAAATATCGTCTAATTGTGGATGTTGAGTACAGAATAGGTATTGTTTTCATTGTTTGGATTGGTACACACAAAGAATACGATAAATTAAATATAAAGGAAATTAAATATGTTAAAACCTATTAGAACAAAAAAAGAATATAACGAAGCATTAGAAAAGGTATATCTATTACTACAAAAAGATTTAAAAATAAATTCTTCTGAGTATGATGAATTGGAATTACTTTCAATCCTTATTGAAGACTATGAAAAGAAGCATTATCCGATTGCATTGCCGGATCCGGTAGAAGCTATTAAATTTAGATTGGAACAG
>CBFDUR010000110.1:0-6345 GCA_965613005.1 uncultured Ignavibacteriales bacterium | reverse complement strand
ATTTTTTATATCGGATTATTTTCAAGTGCATTACTCGATATAAGGGAATTTTATCCGGCAATCGGAGGTCTTTATAATAGAGGCGGATATTTGATAATTTCTCTGTTATCTTCTATTTGGATTTGTGATTCTGCTGCATACATCGGTGGTACTAAACTGGGAAAACATAAACTTTCCCCAAAGGTTAGTCCCAATAAAAGCTGGGAAGGTGCAATATTTGGTTTTGTATTTGCTGTTTTAACTATGATTATTGCTAAATTAATTTTGCTTAATTTCCTTTCCTGGAATCAAATAATTCTTTTTGGAATAATAGTCGGTACAATCGGTCAACTTGGTGATTTAGTGGAATCGTTAATTAAAAGAGATGCGGGTGTAAAGGATTCTTCAAATATTATCCCGGGGCATGGCGGCATGTTCGATCGCTTTGATTCTTTGCTTTTTACTTCACCTGTAATTTTATTGGTTTTAAAATATTTTGGTAGGTAATAAATTGTTAATAAAATTAGAATAGTTGGGAAACGATGTCTAAAAAAGAAAAAGTAAATGTAATTACTCTCGGGTGTTCGAAAAATACTGTTGACTCCGAAAGATTGTTGAATCAGCTTAAGCTTAATAATTTTAATTTAATTAATGACGCTAATGAGGCTGAAACAGTTATAATAAATACTTGTGGGTTTATTGAAGCAGCTAGACAGGAATCAATCGATACAATTTTAAATGCTGTTGCCTTAAAACGAAGTGGAAAATTAAAGAAAGTTATTGTTGCCGGATGTTTGTCGGAAAGATATAAGGATGAATTACAAAATGAAATCCCCGAAGTAGATGTTTATTTCGGTACTGAAAATTATGAGGGTATTATAAATGAATTGGGTGGAAAGCTAAAGTATAATTTACTTGGTGAAAGATTATTAACAACACCTTCATATACTGCATTTTTAAAAATTTCCGAAGGTTGCGATCATCCATGTTCCTTTTGTGCAATTCCTCTTATGCGAGGCAAGTATCATTCGAAACCTATGTTTGATTTAGTGAAAGAAGCAGAGTTCTTAGCTGGGAACAATACTAAAGAATTAATTGTAATAGCTCAAGATACTATCGCTTATGGTATCGATTTATATGGTAAAAGAGTTTTAGCCGGTTTATTGAATAAACTAAGTGAAGTGGAAGGTATTCAATGGATAAGATTGATGTATGCGTATCCTTCAAAATTTCCTGATGATTTAATCGATATTATTGCCGGTAATCCTAAAATTTGTAAATACTTAGATATTCCATTGCAGCATATATCCGACAATGTATTAAAATCGATGCGAAGAGGGATTAACAGCAAAAGAACCAGGAATTTGTTATATAAATTAAAAAACAGGATACCGGATCTAACATTGCGAACTACCTTTATTGTTGGTTACCCCACTGAAACTGAAAAAGAATTTAATGAATTATGTGATTTTGTGAAGGAAATCGAATTTGATAGAATAGGAACTTTTACTTTCTCAGTTGAAGAGAATACTGCCAGTTATCTATTGGGTGATCCGATTCCCGAGAAGGTAAAACTTGAGCGAAGAGATATTTTAATGGAATTACAAAAAGAAATTTCTTTTAAGAAGAATAAACAATTAGTGGGGAAAAAATTATCGATCCTTGTGGAAAGATTAGATGGCGAATTTTATATCGGTAGATCATACAGAGATGCACTCGAAGTGGACGGAGAAGTATTAATCCCGGCTGTATCTTCGGGTACTATCCGTCCGGGAAATTTTTATCAATGTAAAATTTATGATGTTGATGAATATGATCTTTATGCTAAAGTTCCCGGTAATTTAAGGAACTAATATATGAAAAAGTTATTTTTAATATTATTATTTATTACTAACGCTTCATTGATTAAAGCTCAAGTTGAACTTGCCGAACAGAATAATACTAATAATAAGAATATGTTTTATCAAGATCTGTTAAACTTCCCATCCTCAAAAAAGGATTTAACCAGAGTCGACGTTTATTTGCAAATTCCATATAAATCAATTCAATTTTTAAAATCCGATAAGCAATTTACCGGCTCTTACACCACAACCATCTCAATTTTTAATAAGAAAAAAAATAAACTCATCGAAGAAAAAATATGGAAAGAAAATATTACTACAGGTAATTTCCATGAAACTATATCAAAAGATAATTTCAGTTTAACGGCGCGTTCTTTTTATCTTTCCCCCGGTAAATATACAATTAGAACTTCAGTTGAAGATATAGATTCTAAAAGAGATTATACAAAAAAGGTGGTATTCAACGTAAGAAATATGAAGGATAGTTTATCCGTTAGTGATATCTTGCTGATTTCCAAATATTCGCAGGAAAAAGGTAAAAAGAAAGTTATTCCGAATATATCTAGAAACGTTGCTAATATTAAAAACGGACTGCCTTTCTTTTTTGAAGTTTATTCTTCAAATCCACGCAATGTCAATATTCAATATGCTATTTATGATAATCATAATAAACGGATTTTTTATGAAACCGAACGGAAAAATATTAATAAGGGTGAAAATAGAATTTTTCACATTGTCCATGATAGTAGTTTTAGCTTGGGGAACTATAAACTTTCTATTGATTTAAAGAATAAGAATAATGTTTTGTTAGCCTCTGTACAAAAACGTTTTTTCTCTCAATGGGTTGGCGTGCCCTCCACAGTAAGAGACTTAGGAAAAGCTATAAAGGAGATGGTTTATATTGCTTCTCCTTCTGCGATTGACTCTATGCAGGAAGCAAAAACAAAAGATGAAAAACTAAAACTATTTTTGGCTTTTTGGAAAAAAATAGATCCTACTCCCAATACTCAGAATAATCCTGTGTTTGATGAGTATTTTCGAAGAGTTGCCTATGCTAATGCACATTTTACTCAATATATTAATGGCTGGCGAACCGATAGAGGAATGGTTTTTATTTTACTCGGTCCTCCTAATTCGGTTGATAGGCATCCTTTTGATATTGATTCGAAACCTTATGTCGTTTGGGAGTATTATAGTTTAAATAGAAATTTTGTTTTTGTAGATGAAACAGGTTTTGGAGATTATCGTTTGGTAACTCCGTTAACGGGAGATTTGTACAGATTTAGATATAATCACTAACGTTGTAGTGTCAAGTCATATTTGTAATGTTGTATAACTTTTGAACTCACCCCAAACCCCTCTCTTAAAAAGAGAGGGGCTTTAGCTCCCCTTCTCTTTGCAAGAGAAGGGGCGGGGGGGATGAGTTTTTCTTGTGTCAACAAAGCCAATACGACAGAACATATTTGACTTTATAGTAGTGTTATTACAAAACGAATAAATCCATATAATTAATAAGCAATGTTTAAAAAATGATTCTTACTGTAACGTTAAATCCTCTTCTTGAAAGAAGATTTTTATATGACACGATAAAGATTGATTCCCCAAATAGGGGAGGAGTAGAGCAATTAAAGGCTGGAGGTAAAGGTATCAATGTGAGCAGGCAACTAAATCTATTAGGTATTGATAATCTTGCTTTGACATTTTTGGGGGGGATGAATGGAAAAGTTTTACGGAATGTTCTTACCGAAGAAGGAATTAAAATTTCTGTTATTAAAACAAAATCCGACACGAGAGAAGCTGCGATTATACTGGATAACTCAACTAAAACAATAACATCCTATTTCTCTGAGAATTCTTCTATTTCTCTGGAAGAGATAGAAGAATTTAAAAGAAAATTGGAAAAGATGATTCGGAATTGCGAAATGGTTGTTTTTTCGGGAAGCTCACCCTCAATTGAAGCAAATTCAATTTTCCCCTTTGGAATAAAGTTAGCAAATGAATATGGTAAGTTTTCAATATTAGATACTTATGGCGAACATTTAAATGCATCTTTAGAAGCCGTTCCTACTATTATTCATAACAACGTTAATGAAATAGAAAGCTCTCTTAATTGTTCATTAAGCAATGAAAAAGAAAAAATGGAATTTTTATCCGGTCTTTATAATAAAGGTATAAAGCAGGTTTATCTCACTGACGGACCCAACCCGTTTTATATATCAAACTTCGACTTCCATTATAAAGTGGAAATTCCAAAGATTGAAACATTAGACTCAACAGGAAGCGGTGATTGTTTTACCGCCGGAATTATTTATGGTTTACATAAAAATCTAACATTTGAAGAGAATGTAATTGTTGCTTCCTCACTTGGTATTGTAAATGCTTCCAGATTCGATATCTCTAAGGTAAATATTCAGGAGATTGATAAGTACAAAAAATTAATTAAGCTGTATGCTGTAGGCAAAAAAATGAAAACCCTTGATGTTACTCACCGTTAAATATTATTTGTTGGTTATTTTAATTATTCCTTCCTTATTATATTCTCAGACTATTGTATCTATACATGTAAATGAGACACGAGATTTCAATAGTAATGAAATTATTAATTGGAGCAATATCACTACCGGAGTAAAAATTTATAACGGTATTATCGATTCGGTTAAAAAAAAGCTTGCATTTCATCTTGGCGAACGAGGATATTTTAATAGCTCGTTTAAAGGTACTTATTATAAATATGAGCCTGATTCTCAGAAAGTTATTTTTTATATTAATGTCCGTGAAGGTTCTCCCACTTATGTCAGAAAAATTAAAATTATATGGGAGGACAGTACTCGTGATCATAATATAATAACGATGTTTCATTACCTTAAAAACCACATATATAATAAGTTTGATTTAGAATCCGGAATATCAAATGTGTTAAAGTATTATGAAAATAACGGATACCCATTTGCTAAAATTATTATTTCATCCATCCAACTTTTTACTGATTCAACTCGTAATATTCATTATGCAGATATCTATTTAAAAATTAATAAAGGATTGAAAAGCAGAATAGATAAAATAGAAATAATCGGTAACACAAAAACAGATGATTATGTTATAATCCGTGGACTAAGGATAAAATTGGGAGAAAAATATTCGCAGCGCTTGATAGATGAAATACCTAGTAAATTGAATAGACTCGGTTTTTTCCAACCGGTAAACCCTCCGGATTTTTATATCAACTCGCACAATAAAGGAGTGTTGGTAATTCATGTAAAAGAGAGAGAAACAAACAATTTTGATGGAATTATTGGATATATACCCGGTTCAAGGAAAGGTGAATCGGGATATATAACCGGTCTTGTAAATGTAAGTCTTCGGAATTTATTCGGCAGTGGCAGATCTGCTGCGATCAGATGGCATAAATATAATAGAACCTCTCAAAATTTGGAACTAAAATATTTAGAACCATGGTTATTTGGTTATCCTTTTAATTTAACATTAACTTTAAATCAAAGAAAGCAAGATACAACATACGTTGAAAGAAAGTTGGATGGTGCATTGGAATACCTTGCTACTCAAAATATATCTGCTTCATTATTTTTATCGGCAGAGTCTGTGATCCCAACAATTAATAATAACAACATATTTACGGTATTTAATTCCTCAGCCTTCACTACCGGAATAAATATTAAAATCGATACCCGGGATGATCCTTATGCACCAACTAAAGGAATTTTATTTATTAATTCTTATTCTTTTAGTCAGAAGAAAATTAATGGACCACCAATGTTTATTAAACCTGGTCTTCAAACAAATATAAATCTGCAAAGAATAAAAGTAGATTTAATAGGTTATTATGAATTGTTTAACAAACAAATTATTTCACTTGGGTTACATGGAAGGGACATTAGAGGTTCTTTTTTAGAAATTAGCGATTTATTTAGGTTGGGTGGCGCTAGTTCGCTCAGAGGTTATCGTGAGAATCAATTTTTGGGTTCAAGAATTTTTTGGTCAAATTTAGAGTATAGATTATTGTTGCAAAAAAGAACTTATGGATTTATCTTTTTTGATACCGGTTATTATTTTAGAAAAGCACAACCACAATTAAATAGTCCACAACAAGAAGGTTTTAAAATAGGTTATGGGATTGGATTGAATTTGGAAACGGGGCTTGGTATCCTGAATGTTAGTTTTGCCCTTGCACAAGGTGACTCGTTTAGAGACGGTAAAATACATTTCCGGTTAGTTAACGGATTTTGATGTTATGCTGAAAAGTTTAATTAAGTGTCATCTTTTCTTCATTTCAGAGAATCCTATTTAATTATAATTGTTTTACAATATGATTGTTATACAAGATGAAGAAATAGAAAAGGGGATAATCATTGCCCTTAAACCTCGTAACATCACGAGGAATCAAGTAGAAGAAAATCTTAATGAATTGGAAAAAGGAGGTTATGAGCATTTTATGCTGAAAGAAATTTACGAGCAACCCCGTTCTATCACAGACAGTTTTAGAGGCAGGTTAAATGCAATCAAAGGC
>CBFDUR010000109.1:0-6372 GCA_965613005.1 uncultured Ignavibacteriales bacterium | reverse complement strand
CTTCGGTCGAAATGACAAATCGTTCAAATGTCTTATTTTGCAGAAACTCTAATGTGAAAAGTCATTCATAGTACTTCGGATTATCAAAAATATTTGATAACTCAAGTAATGTTTAATATGTTGATAATAAGACATACTTTTTTTTAATTAAAAAAAATAAATCTTTTTAGAACCGGCTCATTTATTATAGGTAATTTATTGTATCATTTTCCATGGATAAAAAACAGGTGTAAATATGGAGAAGAAAATCCAAATTCTTCATCTGAATGATGATAAAGAGAATTTCGATAAAGTTAAATCTATACTAGAAGCGGGAAATCTCGAATGTGAAATTACAATGGTGGGAAATGAAAAAGATTTTAAGGAAATGCTGAAAACTAAACATTTTGATCTTATTTTTTCCGGTTATAACCTTCCTGTATATCACGGACTTTCAGCATTGAAATATGTACGCAACTCATACCCTCATCTACCTTTTATAGTAATATCAAATAGTATTGGTGAAGAAGCCGTAGTAGAATGTATGCTTGCAGGCGCCTCCGATTACATATCTAAGAATAATCTTAAGAGGCTTCTATCGGCCGTTAAAAGAATATTGGAAGAGTCTGAAGTTTTGGGGAAAAAGATGGAAACTGAAAATGAATTAGCCGAAACACGCAAACAATTTATCAGTCAGTTGGAAAATACACCTTTGGCGGTAATCTACTGGGATTTAAATTTCAGAATACAAGAATGGAATAAATCTGCCGAACGGATATTCGGTTATAGCAGAAAAGAAGCGTTGGGTAAGCATGCTAATGAAATAATCGTACCGGAAGAAATACAAAAGGATATTGAAAAATTGTTTAATAACATAATCGAACGGAAAAGTGGTAAGATAAGTAAAAATGAAAACATTACAAAAGACGGGAGAAAAATTTGGTGCTATTGGCACAATACTATAATAACAGATAACCATAATAATATTTCGAAAGTTCTGTCAATAGCCGAGGATATCACCGAACAAGAAAAAACGAGAAAAGCTTTAGTTGATACAAAAAATCTATATCATACCTTATTTAATTTGTCTATAGATGCAATAATCTTGCACGATATCCAAGGTAATATTTTAAGTGCAAATGAAAAGGCAGTCGACCTACTCGGTCTTAAAGACAAAGATATCTCGAAATTAAATTTGAAAGATCTTCATCCGGATTATAACTATGTCCCATCTAAGGCGGCTTTTAATGATATCTTAAAAGACGGTATGACCAATTTTATTATAGACTTTAAAAATACTAACGGTAAAATATTTACCGCTGAAGTCAATTCAAAACTGCTTACAATTAATGATAAAAAAATTATTCTCGGTATAATAAGAGATATCACCGATAAACTTGAAGCGGAAAAAAAATTGAAAGCCGGTGAAGAGAAATACAGAAAGTTTTTTGACGAAGATATTTCGGCAGATTTGATCGTTAATTCGAAGGGAGAAATCATTGATTGTAATAAGATATTTATATCATTATTCGAATTTTCATCTAAAGAAGAAGCGTTAAAAACAAATTTAAGTGAGTTAAGTGGTAATGATAAAGACAAAGAAAAGGATGCAAAATTGCCGGTAAATCCCTCAAATGGAAAAGATGAACTAAAACAATACACTCGTTATTATATAACTAAAAAGGGGAATAAAATATACGTTCTTCAGAAGGTTGTCGGTATAGCAAGGAATAATGATGGGTTGAAAAACTACCAAGTTTATATGGTTGACATTACGAATATTAAGAAGATGGAAAAGGAACTTATAGACGCAAAAGAAAAAGCAGAAGAGATGAACAGATTAAAATCGATCTTCCTAGCAAATATGAGCCACGAACTTAGAACACCATTAGTCGGCATTTTAGGTTTTACGGACATCTTAAAGGAGGAGATAAAAGCCCCTGAACTGAAGAATTATGCCAAATTAGTTTTTGAAGCGGGCGAAAGGTTATTAAATACATTCGATTCAATTCTTGCACTCAGCATGATTGAATCTCATAATATTAAGGTAAACAGAAACATAATTGACATGGTACAGACGGTAAAAGAAATTGTTTTTAACTTCCAATCAAGCGCAATAAAGAAAAATATTTCACTCAATTTTGAAAGTAAAATCGATAATTTAACAACGGTAACCAATACATATGCCTTGCAAGGAATAATGAATAAATTAATTAGTAATGCATTAAAATTTACCAATGAAGGCAGTGTAACGGTCAAATTAGCTAAAATGTCCGATAACAAGCATTTTCAAATAACGATAAAGGATACCGGAATAGGAATAGAAAAAGATAAACAAGGAATAATTTGGGAAGCTTTTCGGCAAGTGAGTGAAGGTAATACCCGTAAATTTGAAGGTGTCGGATTGGGACTTTCGTTGGTGAAGGAATATGTTAATCTGCTTGGCGGTTCAATATCATTGGAGAGTGATTTAGGAATAGGATCGGAATTTACTCTTATTTTTCCCTTAATTCTTCCCAATGCTGAAATTGAAGTAAAAAGAATCCAAGCTGATGATATTAAGAATACGAAGATGGATTCACCTGCAACCGGCAAGGTAAAACCCCGCGTATTATATTTTGAAGACGATGATATTTCCATTGAAGTTGCCAAACTATATCTGAAGCAATTATATGACTTAGACTTTGTACCCAATAAAGAAGAAGGCTTAACTAAATTGAGTGGAAAAAAATATAATCTTATATTTATGGATATAAATTTAAAAACAAATGTTAACGGCGTACAGATAATGAAAAAAATTCGCTCTATGAAAGAGTATGAAAACATCCCTATTGTTTCACTAACTGCTTATGCAATGGAAAGTGATAAAGATTATTATTTGAAAGAAGGCTTCGACGATTATATTTCCAAACCGTATACTAAAAAAGGTTTATTAGAGATTATCAAAAGGAATATTAGCAAATACAAAACTAAGGAGTAAGCATATTTACAGAGTGAACTCTTTTATGATTTTTGTTTTATGATTAATACGAAAATATCACTATATATTATCTATGAGATTACACCATAAAACTGCCGGTAATAAATTGTAGAGCCGGTCTCAAAAGTACTTATTGTGATTTTAAACTCGGCTAACCATTAACGAGTTCACTTTAAAAGTATGGGAAAAAATTATATCTGTAAATCCAAATATTTTTCATGTATGCTAAGCAAAGACTGTTTTTCTTAAAATATTTTCGGTAGAAGAGTATATTTGAAATTTTATTTGTAAAAAATAGCGTTCTTTAATTTTTTGTTCCGGACGACTTACCATGTATTTATTGTTGCCCGGTTCCTCTATCTTTAACTTTACTTTTGTTTCTCTACCTCTTATTGCCGTCTGTACGGAAGTAGTTTAATTTCTCAAACTTACCTTGCCCGTTGTTGTTGACGGTATGCCCTGTGAAGCTGTTAAGATAGGATGTGCTAGTTATATACTTTCACCCGGGAAAATAATTTTGGTACCGACTACTTTAATAAATAATAAAATGAGTGTGTAAATGGATAAAACCGATATTTTAATTGTGGAAGACAGTCCTACCCAAGCGGAAAAACTTCGATATGTATTAAGTAAAAATAATTATGAAGTTCAAAAAGCCGCTAATGGGAAGAAAGCGATATCGCTTTTAAAAACGACAAAGCCCAAACTTGTGATTAGCGATATCATTATGCCGGAAATGAATGGCTTTGAGCTTTGCCGTTACATTAAAAAGGATAAGGAATTAAAAAATATTCCCGTGATTCTCTTAACCTCACTTTCAGAGCTAAAAGATATTATTAAAGGTCTAGAATGCGGCGCAGATAATTTCGTACTAAAACCTTTTGAAAAAGACAACCTCCTATCGAAAATTGAATATGTTTTAAATAATCGAGTATTGATAAAAGATGATTCGTGCGAACCGGGAGTTGAGTTATTATTTGAAAGAAAAAAATATATTATAAATTCCAATAAAAGACAAATATTGGATTTATTAATTTCAACTTATAAAAATGTGATAAATAAAAATGAACATTTAAAAAAAGTTCAACTAGAGCTAGAAGAGTTAAATCAACAACTGGAATTAAAAGTAGAAGAACGCACAGCAGAGCTAAAACAAGAAATCGTCGAACGGATAAAAGCAGAAGAGTCATTACGAATTAAGGATAACGCTATAGAATCTTCCTTCAATGCAATTGTTATTGTTAATTTAGACAATGCAGTCTCATATATTAATAATTCATTCTTGAAATTGTGGAGATACGAGAAGCCGGATGAAGTCATCGGCAGATCATTTATCAGTTTTTGGAATGATCAAGAAAAGGTAAAGGGAATTGTAAAAGAAGCATTTACGGAAAAAGGCTGGTTAGGTGAATTGTGCGCTTTAACTAAAAATGGTAAAGTTAAAATAGTTCAAGCCTCTTTAAGTGTTGTAAACGATAATTCTGCCGACCCGGTTTATTTGATGGGGTCTTTCATTGATGTTACCGGACAAAAAGCAAATATTGAAAAAATTAAGACTACTATTTCGCTGCTTAATGCCACTCTGGAATCTACTACCGACGGTATCTTAGTAACCGACAGAAAAGGCAATATAGTTAACTATAACCAAAATTTTTTGAAACTGTGGATTTCTATGTATAAACTTGACGAAATACTTAATAATAAAAGCAGTTTTTCAACTTTTCTCTCTTATATTAAAAACAGTGATAAAATCGTCAAAAGAGTAAATGAATTAAATGTTCAATACGATACTGCCAGTTACGACCTGTTGAAATTGGATGATAATAAGATATATGAATGTTATTCAAATCCTCAAAGATTAGATGGAAAAATTATAGGGCGGGTTTGGAGTTTCAGGGATATAACGGAAAAAGAGAGAGCCAAAGAAACGGAAAAAGAGAAAATTCAATTGCAAGCTGATTTAGCTGCCCATGAGAAGGTGGAAAATGAAATTTGGAAAGCATTAGAAAAGGAGAAGGAATTGAACGATCTGAAATCAAAGTTTATATCTATGGTATCTCACGAATTCAGAACTCCGCTGACGGTAATTCAATCATCTGCTCAATTAATTGAAAGAAATATCAATAGATGGGATATCGATAAGGAAATTAGTTACTTGCATATTATAGAAAATTCAATTAAAAATATGACTAACATGCTAAATGAAGTATTGACGCTTAGCAGGCTCGATATAGGAAAAACTAAAGTTAAACTTCAAGAAATAAATCTAAAAATTTTAATAAAAAACATTATTAAGAATTTTCAATCGGTAGACAATGATAATCATCTGATTAAAGTAAATTTTCCCGGTGAATGTAAAACCTGTGTATTAGATGAAAAATTCATGAGACATATTATAACAAATCTTCTTTCAAATGCTCTAAAATATTCACCGCATGGGACCGATATTATACTCTCGGTAGCGTGCAATGAAAATGGAACTAATTTACGTATTACCGATCATGGAATAGGAATACCCGAAAAGGATCAAAAACATCTGTTTGAACCTTTTCACAGAGCGGAAAATGTAGCTAATATTCACGGTACCGGATTGGGACTATCCATTATTAAAAATTATGTTCAACTAATGCATGGAGCTATTAAAGTTGAAAGTAAAATAGGCGAAGGAACAACTTTTATTATAAATATACCGGTTCAAGAGATTAATTCTCAATAAATCATGAAATTTTTCAGGTTTGTGTTTTTAGGAAAAATCGTAAGTATCTCCGGTGTACACCAAGTTTTATCCACTTTAAATAAAAGTTGCTGCATATAGCAATTATCAGAGATTCTGCGAAATAGCGGCTGTTTAAAAATTAGAAATTCCGTTAATATGAAAATGTCATTTTAACAATAATTTTTTAGATGTGAATTATTTTTTAATATACTTACGTCTCTGTTGTAATTAGGGCTTGCTGAAAAGCGGATAAATTATTAAATAATAATAAGATAAGTGATAGAGAAGTAATAGAAACGATAAAAGAAAATATTTATCTACAATATTTTGTTGGGTTAAAGAGATTTCAAAAAGAGGGAGTATTTGATTCTTCTTTGTTTGTAGAGTTAACGGAACAAAACGCGAGCAAATTAAACTAAAACTGCACGTTGCAATTGTGCTTAAAGAAGATCAGCGCTCAGGTGAACTTACCGAAGGATATGTTAAAGATATTCTTACAAAATCTCCAAAACATCCTCATGGAATTAAGGTACGGCTTGAAACCGGTGAGGTGGGACGGGTTAAAAAAATAGGCTCTATTCTAAGAGCGAATAGAATTGTTAAACTGCAATAAAAATAGGCTTTTTATCATTAAATTCACTAATTTCAACATCTTTTGAGTGAGATGCTTACAAAATTTTCACGTTGCTCAACTGTA
>CBFDUR010000108.1:0-6389 GCA_965613005.1 uncultured Ignavibacteriales bacterium | reverse complement strand
CAAAGGGATTATTTTGGAATCTGCCCCCGGTGAATATGCGATGAGGGTTATGGATATGCTTTCTCCAATTGGAAAGGGACAACGAGGGTTAATAGTTTCACCTCCGAAAAGCGGCAAAACTGTGTTAATTCAAAAAATTGCCAACTCCATAACAAGAAATCACCCGGAGATAAAGTTAATAATTTTACTTATCGATGAACGCCCCGAAGAGGTTACCGATATGGAACGTTCCGTTAAAGGTGATGTAATTAGCTCCACTTTTGATGAGCCTGCCGAACGGCATGTTCAAGTAGCCAATATGGTGATTGAAAAAGCCAAACGCCTGGTAGAAGCTAATGAAGATGTAGTGATTCTCCTGGATAGTATAACTCGTTTAGCAAGAGCCCATAACATAGTGGTTCCTCATAGCGGAAGAATCTTATCCGGCGGTGTAGATTCGAATGCGCTTCATAAACCTAAAAGATTCTTCGGCGCAGCCAGAAATACAGAGGATGGGGGTAGTCTAACTATCATTGCTACCGCTCTTATTGATACCGGCAGCAGAATGGATGATGTAATTTTCGAAGAATTTAAAGGAACAGGCAATATGGAACTTGTCCTCAATCGTGATTTAAGCGACCGTAGAATCTTTCCTGCTATTGATGTGAATCGCTCGGGAACCCGGCGCGAGGATTTATTATTTAAAGAAAATGATCTGGCAAAAATTTGGATATTAAGGAAAATTTTAAGCGATTTTAGTCCGGTTGAAGCGATGGAGTTTTTATTGGATAAAATAAGGGGAACTAAAAATAATAAGGAATTCCTAAATAATATGAATAGCTAAATAATATTAACTGCCTGCGTTTTGTGGAAAAGATTGATTTCCCGACTATTTTTATTATATGCAGTTTTACAGCGCAGTTAAATGCAATAATTTTTCATGTCCTAATAGTAAACAAATCTTTGTGGAACTTAACTTTACAACGCAACTTAGTTTTCCCCCCATTCTTAGTGTCCAGAAAAAGGGTTAATATCTTATTAGATTGCTTTGTTGCTCTTCTCCCCACAAATAGATACTTTAGCCTTGAAAAGATACCTACGTGAAACACTATAGCTCTACAATGCAAGATAGCTATTTTAAAAAATGAGAAGGAGAAACTTTGTTAACCTATTTTGGAACGATGGAATTTTAGAAAATAAATCGAAATTCTTTTAATCCCACCTATGAATTATATCATTATAATTTTATCCAATTAAAAGCGTTAACCATAATTGAAGATGTAATACACAACTCGAATACATAATTAAAAAATTGTTTGATATTTTATGCAGATGAAATCCAATGTTGAACAATAAATTTATCTCAAGTAGAATTAAAAAAATTTTATAAATTTAACTTTACTGTTGAGCAGTGTAATTTTTTTCATGATGCATTTAAACTGAAATAATAATATTTTCAACAAATAATATTCTGAAATTTATAGGCCGGTTTTGCAAAAATATAAAATTTAATTTTCACCGATTTTCTTCACTATTTTTAGTTATTAATTTTATGTATAATTTTAAATTATTATTGACGAGAAATATTAACTTGGTGGGTTTATATTACAAATGAAATTTAAAAATTTACTTTTATTAGTAATAATATTTTTCCCGGTATCTGTTTTTTGCCAATCATCTCGTCATCTCATTTACTCGGCAATTTACGTTATTCCATCAGATACAATAAATACTGTTTATTTTACTTATAAAATACCCTATAACAGATTTATTTTTGTAAAAAACATAAACGGCTATAAAGCCGATTACAGAATTACTTTGGAAGTATTTACTCTCAATGGGAAACACGTAACCAGGCAAATACAACGTAATGAAATTTTCACTAAAAACTTTGAGAACACTAATTCAAATTCGATTTTCAAACAAAACTTTATAAAGTTTCAACTGCAGGAAGGTAAATACAAAGTTTATCCAATATTTAATGATCTGAATATTAATAAAGAAATTTATCTAAAACCTGATACGGTTAATATTCGAAAGAAAAATGTAAGTGATATTCTACCTCCGATAGTTGTTAATGCCGGGAAGGTCGATTGTAGAAAAAATAGTTTCATTGCATTAACCAATTTTAGTAATTTTATCCCTTTCAGTGAAAAAGAATACAATTTAATTATTCCCTTTATTGATACAACGGTCAATTTGATTAATTATAAAATAATAAATGACGGCGATACTTTATTTAATCAAAATATAACAAATTCATTTATTGCCGCATTGAAATTTCAGAAGTGCGGTAAAAATTTAATATTAAAATTCGGTTCAAAACAGAGGCCTACCAGGAATTTTATTATTGAAAATTTCAGCCACTTATTAAAAGAGGGGAAAGCTACCATATATCTAACGGATTTGAATAATCTGAAAATTATAAGAAAATTTTCAGTTTACATAAAATGGATTAACAAACCCATTTCATTGAGAAATCCCGAACAAGCAATTAAATATCTAAGTATTATCGGTAAAGGTTCTACTGTTGACAGACTTCTCAGCGGAAGTTCAAAAAGATATTTAATGCACTTAAATGAATATTGGAAAAAATTTGATCCAACTCCTAAAACGGAGTTTAATCCTTTGATGGAAGAATTTTATGATAGAATTGATTATGCTATGAAACATTTTTTCACTTTAGGAGGAAAAAATGGTGCAACAACAGATAGAGGAAAAATTTTCATTCAATTCGGTAAGCCTATTAAAATTGAAAGATATTCCAATAATTATGGTCAAATTGTTGAAGAATGGTTCTATAATAAACCTAAAAGAAAATTTGACTTTATTGATAAAGACGGTACAGGTAATTTCAAATTAATTAAAGACTAATGAATAAATTTGCCTTTACATGCGGCGACATTAACGGGATCGGTCCCGAAATTGTTGTTAAATGTTTAAATAAAATATCTCTAAAATCTAACGATAAATTTATTTTTATTTGCCCTAAGAATGTTTTTCTTCAAACAACTCAAAGTACTGTAAGTCCCAAGTTTGATTATGAATTTGTTAATAATGTAAACAATGTACAAAACGTTGTTTCTATTTTGGATATCGGTGATTTTAACATTGAAACCGGTTTCCCTACTAAGTCTTCAGGCAAAGCTGCATTCAAATCGATTAAAAAATCTTTTCAATTGGCGCATAAAAAAGAAATCGATGGAATTATAACTGCTCCAATTTCGAAAACTGCAATTAATCTAGCGGGGTATTATTATCCCGGTCATACCGAAATGTATGCCGAATGGGCTAATGTAAGTGATTTTGTAATGATGTTCCTCTCCAAAAAAATGATTGCTGCTTTGGCAACAATTCATCAATCCATAAAAAAAATACCATCACAGATTTCAAAAAAAAGATTAAACAAAATCCTAGAAGTAATATTTAATACCGCAAGATATGATTTGAAAATTAATAAACCACGAATTGCAATTTTAGGATTGAATCCGCATGCGGGTGAAAACGGATTGATAGGACATGAAGAAGAACTTATTATTAAACCTGTAATCAAGAATAGTAAATTTATAGATTACATTTCGGGTCCTTTTTCTCCGGATGCTTTTTTTGCAAATAAAAGTTTTAAAAAATTTAATGTGATTTTGGGAATGTATCATGACCAGATATTGATTCCTTTCAAAATGATAAATTTTGGAAAAGGAGTTAATTATACTGCAGGTCTTCCTTTCGTTCGTACCTCGCCCGATCATGGAGTTGCTTTCGATATTGCCGGCAAAAATCTCGCTGATGAAAATAGTATAATACATGCTTTTTTATATGCAAAAAGAATTAATAATAATAGAAAGATGAATGAAAAGAGTGCACAAAAGTAAATGCTATGAATCCATTCCGGGTATTTACGATTACATAATGAAAAAGATTAGCTATTCTGAATGGGCAGATTATATCCATGAGACGGTTAAAGATTCTATTCCCGTAAATGCCAAAGTATTAGAATTAGCAGCAGGAAATTGTAAATTTGCAAATCATTTTAAAAAATATTATCCGGATTTAATTACGACGGATATAAGTAAAAATATGCTCTTTTTTGATAAGGAAAACAAAGTTTGCAAAGTTTGTGCCGATATGGTATATCTTCCATTTAAAGAAAAATTTGATTTGATTTATTCAAATTTTGATAGCATAAATTATATTACGAGTAAAAAGATTTTGTTAAAATTATTCAAAGGTGTTTTCTCGATTTTACCGGATAATGGTATATTTACTTTTGATGTGTGCCTCGAAAAAAATAGCCTGAAACATTCGAAAACGGCAATTCGAAAAGGCATTTATAATGGTACGTCTTTTATACAAAAAAGCGAATACAATCGTATTAACCGGATCCATAAGAATACATTTATAATAAAAACTGATAACAATAGTGAGATTATGGAAATTCACAAACAAAAAATTTATCCATTTGAGAATTATTTCGAACTCTGCAATAAAGCAGGTTTATATATATTTAAATGTTTTAATGCCTTCTCTTTTCATGAAGGTAACAGAAATTCGGAAAGAGTTTTATTTTTAACAAAGGGAATTGGTAAACATGCTCTCTTGTAATAATGTAGAATTCAGTTATCCCAATCAAACGGTATTTACCGATTTAAATATCGAATTAAGCAATGGTGAATTCTGTTTTTTAATCGGTAAAAGCGGCTCGGGTAAAAGTACATTACTGCAATTAATTTATATGAATTTGCTGCCTCAAGGCGGAGTTGTCCAAGTCGGTGAATACAATTCAAAAACGATAAAGCCCCAAATGCTGCCCTCATTAAGGCGTAAAATCGGTATTATTTTTCAAGATTTTAAATTGCTTGAAAACAGAACAATATTTGATAATTTAGCGTTTGTTTTACAAGTTACCAACACACCCAAGAAAACGATAAAAAGAAAAGTAAACGACGTATTAACCGGTATGGGGTTGTCGCATAGAAAATATAGTTTTCCGAATGAACTATCGAGCGGGGAGCAACAAAAAGTAGCGATTGCACGAGCCGTAATAAATGAACCGTTTTTAATTTTAGCCGATGAACCTACAGGCAATTTAGACCCTGAAACCACTAATGAAATTGTAGGGATACTAAAAAAAATTAATTCACGGGGTACGGCAGTTTTATTTGCTACTCACAATTATGAGATTGTGCGAAAGTTTAAAACTAAAATAATTAAGTTGGATAAAGGTGAAGCTTTTAAGGTCGTTGTAAAACAAAAATCTTAAATTTTTTTAATTTGATTTTAAAGTAGCCAAAATATTTTCTGCAACTGTTTTAATGGATGCTAATCCGTTTACATTTAATACTTTTCCTTTTTTTCCAAAATATTTTAGAATCGGCAAAGTAGTACTGTGATAAATTTCCAATCTGTGTCTTATAACTTCTTCGGTATCATCATTTCTGAGAAAGAAACTATTTTCAGCGCCGCAATGCGGACACTTGGTTTTTCTTTTAATCTCATCATAATTAAATATTGTTTTACAAACTTTACAAGCTCTACGATTAGTTAGTCTCTTCACAATCTCGTCGTCATTAGTTGTTATATTTACCAAATGATAAGTGTTTATGTGTAAAATTATCAGTAAATTATCCAAAGCTTTCGCTTGAGCCAATGTACGTGGAAATCCATCTAATATAAACCCATTTTTACAATCTTTTTTTTGTAATGTTTCCTTAATTAAGTCAATCATAATTTGATCGGAAACTAGTTCTCCTTTTTTCATTATTCCTTGTGCTTTTATTCCTAAAGGAGTTTTGTCTTTCACTGCCTGGCGTAAAATATCACCCGTTGATATATGAGGAATAGTTAGTTTAGCCGAAAGAATTTTAGCTTGTGTTCCTTTTCCGGCACCCGGTGAACCAAATAAAATAATATTCACGGTTCTCCTTTTTTGTTATGATTAAATGTATAAACAAGTTTCTTATAAAAAGTAATTTTTCCGTCATTCTTAGGAGCGTAGCTAGGAGGGATATGAAATTCGCGTTATAAAGAGATTCTTCACTTCGCCCGGAATAACAAGTTGCCGGTTATTAAACAGCCCACTTTTAAAATTACGATTGCTGCTTACTTTAGCTCTTTTCTCATTATGAGAGAAGATGTAGCGAAATTGAGTTTGTAAACTTGACAATTAATTTTCACATAGGCTTTCACGTAATATATTGTTAAACGAAAAACTTTGTTTACAACATGTTTTAATGCATAGATAAAATCTAGCAACAAACTCAAATTTTTTAATTAATTTTCTATTTGAATTTTCCCGGATTAATTTTTTCTTATTTTATTGAAAAAATCTTTTAAATTTATTTTTCCAATAAAACAAATTCCAACAGTTGATTTTTTATCAAAATTAATAAATTCATTTTTTTTTGCAATTT
>CBFDUR010000107.1:0-6420 GCA_965613005.1 uncultured Ignavibacteriales bacterium | reverse complement strand
AGGGCAGTATCTAAAAAATTAAACTCAGTCCACACCCCCAGCATAACCATTGCCGGCAGTGTAAAAATTACCCCTGCTGCTAATGATTCTCCTGCCGACGCACAGGTTTGAACGATATTATTTTCCAAAATATTAGAATTCTTGAACATTCGAAGTATACCCATAGAAATAACCGCTGCCGGTATTGAAGCGGAAACCGTCATGCCGGCAAACAATCCCAAATAAGCATTTGCCCCTGCCAATACTACCGCTAAAATAATTCCAAGTATAACTGCTTTAACGGTAATTTCCGGCAATTTTGTTGAGGACGGAATAAAAGGCGTAAATGATTCCTTTCCGCTTACTCCGGCAATCTTCGTTGCATTTTCAGCCATAATGAAGTTCCTTCTTTTGTGGATTGTATATTATGATAGGTTTGGTATATTTCAATTTTTTATGAATTATGTTAATAGCATATAACTTTAATTTTCATTTCTTAAAATAAAGTTTTAAAATATTTGATATCTTTTATTGGCTCGTAACTATTTCATAAAAATAGTTTGCAGTTAGTAATTACCGTAATTAATATTTATTCTAGAATATCATCTTTCTCATTCCGATATGACAAATGGCAAAATCATATTTCACCGGGTCACACGGATCAATTTTTTTTAAATTTGCGGTAATATCTTCAGCCATTTTCCAACCGACGTTTTTAATTTTTGTTAGACCGAGTGACCTTGATATTCTCGCGACATGTGTATCTACCGGTATAATGAGTTTATGAGCCGGGATCTCATTCCAAAGTCCGAAATCAAGTTCATCTTTCCTCACCATCCACCTTAGAAATAAATTCATCCTTTTGCAAGCACCTCCTTTATTTGGCAAGGGGAACATAAATCTTAAACCTGGTGTAATTTTATTATTACACATTTTTTCCGACTCTTTTATAAAATAATCCGAAAAGTGCACCAATGAATTCTTTATATTGAAATCTTCCGGTTTATAAAAACTTAAATATACTTCCTTTAATGATTTATATTTTTGCAAAGTATTGCCGATGATTAAAAAAAGAATTGCCAGATCATCGGTTGTATAAAACCTATGTTTAAGATCATTTAATTTTGATTTAAACAATTTTTTATCTGCATTAATAATGAAATTATATGGTTGATTTTCCGAGAATTGCAAGAATTTATTTAAAGTGTTAATAATTTGTTTTACATTCCCATAAGAAAATATTGAAGCAATAAATCCCATTATCTCGATATCTTTCTCGTGCGAAAATAAATGTAAAAATTGGAGCGGATCAGGTGAAATTTTTGTTTTATCAAAAGCATTATAATGATAATCGAGTTTTTGTTTTAAGTCCATTTATAATTTTTGTACCGGAATAAATTATCTGTTACACAGTGAATTAAGTTAAACTTTTGATTAGAAATAAATTAAATATTAAGTACTATCATTAAAAAACAACCGTCAAAAGATAAATTAAAGTTATGACATTCAAATTTACAATATTGTATTTAATATAAAAATTAATTCCAAACGCATAAAAAGGATATTATTATTTGAACTTTTAAGATTGATTTAATATTTAGCCTATTAATCTTATCATTTCGCGAATAGCTTTTTCTAATCCTACAAAAATTGCTCTTGAAATAATTGCATGTCCGATACTTACTTCATCAATATCCCTTAATTCCTTAAAGATTTTGATATTTTGATAATTCAAACCGTGGCCCGCGTTAACTCCCAGCCCTAATTTTTTTGCATGTTTTACTGCAAGCCCGGCTTTTTCAAGCTCGTCAAATTGTTCTTCTTCCGAAACTGCATTTGCAAAAATCCCGGTATGAATTTCGATAAAATCGGAATTAATTTCAGCGGCGGCATCAATCTGTTCAATGCTCGGCTCGATAAATAATGAAACTCCTATATCGGAATCATGAAGCCGTTCGATCGCGTCTTTCAATTGCGGCATATAAAACATTATATCATTTGCGAAATATTATCAATTACATTTACTCCACCCTCGGTAGTAAGTTCCTGTCTTCGTTCAGGAACAATAGTAGCTAATTCAGGCTGTACATCACAAGCGATTTTAATAATTTCGTCTGTAGCAGCCATTTCAAGATCAAACTTGGTTTTAATAAGTTCGCGGAGCAATCTCACATCTCTTTCGTTAATATGTCTGCGGTCTTCACGCAGATGACAAACGATACCGTCAACGCCTATTTCTTCCGCCAACAAAGCCGCAGCGATAGGGTCAGGTTGTTGTTCACCTCTAGCATTTCTTAAGGTTGCCACATGATCAACATTTAATGAAAATCTCATTTTAAAACCTCAAAAAAATATTTTTATAATATGAAATAATGCTTTCAACCCTACACCGGACTCATTCGTCCGGTAGCGCAAGGTTGAAATTATATCTATACTAAACATAATACCTGCGTGAGTAATTATGCAATAGTAAATTGATTTTGTCCTATATGCAAGTATTCCGAGAGCAATTCCACCAAATATAACTCCAAATGTTTCGATTGGAGGTTTACCGTTATGCAGAATTAAAAAAGGTAACATTTGAATTAGTACGGCATAATAACCAAATTTTTCTTTAAGCCCAAACAGCATAAAACCCCGCCAGATAAATTCCCAAGCAATCAAATAAATAAACAACCCCGATTCATAAATAAAAAAGATACTCCATGATGTTCTAGCTTCTCCTAATATTGGGTAAATTGCTCCAAATGACGGCTCGGAAGAAACAAACCATATTATAGGCAGCATAATAAGCAAGAACAATAATGATAATTTAATCCCTGCGTTATAATCTCCGAGAGCAATTCCAAAATCATGTAGATTACCTTTAATTATAAATTTAATTATAAGCACCGGAAAAATAAAATAAGTAAAAAAATCACCTATATACCAATAAAATAGTTCGAACAATTGTGCATGGGTATTCGATTGATATAATTGATAAAAATTTTGCCGGAAGAATAATCTGGAGGTATAATACCATGATATCGTTTGAAGAATTGCAACTGATAAAAAAATTATTACAACTTTTCTGTCAAGAGATTTGATAATTTGGTATAATTTCGTTATCTCACTTTTCAATTCAAATTTTTGAATATTCATTTAGATATTTTTGATTAAATACTTTATTTACAATTCGTTTTATTCGATTGAATAATCATTTTCTTTAAAAGGCCATTCATCATTCTTTTTAGCCCAGTATAAGAAAAATCCGACACCGGTAATTAGCCAGACAAGACCCAAACTAATAGCTTCTATACCTGAGCTGACAAAAATGAAGGCAAATCCAATAAATGCAACAATGGACGGAAGCGGGTAAAGCCACATTTTAAATGGGCGTTTCAAGTCAGGCTCTGATTTGCGGAGTAATGTCAGACCGATTATCTGCCCCAAAAATTGGATTAATATTCTGCTTGATAAAGTTGCCGCTATTATAAAATCCAAATTAAATAAAGTAGCGATACATGTAATACCACCCACGAGTAAAAGCGAATAATGCGGAAAATGTTTTTTCGGATGAACGGCTTTCAACCAATCAAAGAAAAATCCGTCTCGTGCCGCAGCGAAGGGCAAGCGTGAATAACTCATCATTAAAGCATAAATAGAACCATAAGCGGTAAATGCAACGAGAACAGTTATAATAACTGCAATAGTATTTCCATAAAGATTGTTGAACATATCCGAAACAATGTGAGTCGATTTGGCAATTTCCTGCCAAGGCATGATTCCAAGGATAGAAAAATTCATAACGGCATATAAAATTGATACGCCTATAACCGACCAGAGAATCGCGCGAGGGAAAACATACCCGGGATTTTTTACCTCCTCTTCCATATAACACATGTTATAATAACCGAGTAAATCATACATTGCAATAAGGGTAGCGCTTCCTAATCCCATTATGAATCCCCACGAGAATGAAAACCATCCTTTAGGAAAAGCCAAAGCATTCTCCGGATGAAAATGTGTTAATCCGACAAAAATAGTTGCGCCGACCGTAACTAACATTATCGACCAAAGTATCACGGTAATAGTCCCAACAAATTTAACTTTATTGTAATGGAGGATAATAGTAGCTAACCCTGCGGAAAATGCTAAAATTTTGATGTGTGTTTCGGTCAATGCTGGCCAAATAAAGGATACGTAATGCATCATTCCTACGAAGCCGGATGCAATTTCAAACGGACCGCTAAGTAAAAAAGACCAAATAAAAAGGAAAGCAATTAACTTACCGAAACGTTTTTTATAAGCTTCACGGAGATAAACATACGAACCCCCCTCGCCTTTCAATGACGTGCTTAGTTCAGCCCATACTTGTCCGTCGGAGATAGCTATAATTGCACCAATAGCCCAGCCTAACATTGCCTGGGGTCCTCCCATAGCCGAGACAATTAATGGGATAGTGATAAATGGTCCAATTCCAACCATAGTAGCCATGTTGCTGGCCGTGGCATGAATTAAACCTAGACTTCTGTCGAGAGTTGTATCCTTTTTTTCCATTTTAATACTAAAATTACCTTCGTTATCACTCGAAGTACCCCATTTTTTATTTAGATTATAAATATTTTATATATTCATATGCCTGCATGCTTTTACCAGTAGTCTATATTTAAACTATAAATAAAATCGTCCCGCAGTTACTAGAATTTGCCCGGCTTGAGATTTTTGGTCTGGCGACTTATTTTCTATTTAAAAAACGGAATTATTTCTATTTTCAGGAGAAAAACTAATGAGAATTGCACAAGTTGCGCCTTTATTTGAAAGCGTCCCCCCCCGTTACTATGGCGGTACTGAGCGTGTGGTTTCATACTTAACCGAGGAACTTGTAAAACAGGGTCATGAAGTGACCTTATTTGCAAGTGGTGATTCACAAACCAGTGCCGAACTGATTCCAATCGTCGATAAGGCATTAAGATTAAACAAACTTCATACCGATCCATTGGCTCATCATATTATTTTATTGAATCAGTTAAATATGATGTCACAAGAGTTTGATATGATCCATTTCCATATTGACTTGCTGCATTTTGCCCAGCACCAGTTCATGCTAACACCGTCATTGACAACCATGCACGGACGTCTGGATTTACCCCATTTAAGCACCGTTTTTGCGGAGTTTAAAGATATCCCGCTGATATCAATATCAAACAGTCAACGCATCCCGCTACCTAAGGCAAACTGGCATGCGACGGTCTACAACGGAATCCCACAGGAGAATTATACGTATCGTGCTCAAGCGGGTGAATATCTCGCTTTCCTGGGGCGTATTTCTCCCGAAAAGGGGATCGAGCGTGCGATCGAAATTGCCTTACGGGTTGGAATGAAACTTAATATTGCCGCCAAGGTCGATAAAGTTGATGAAGACTATTATTGTGACGTTATTAAACCGCTGCTTAAAAACCCGTTAATTGAATATATCGGTGAGATTGATGAGCAGGAAAAGGATGAATTCCTTGGTAATGCTTATGCCACGCTTTTTCCTATCGACTGGCCTGAACCCTTTGGTCTGGTCATGATTGAATCTATGGCCTGTGGCACACCGGTTGTTGCCTTTAATCGTGGCTCAGTCTCCGAAGTTATGTTGCAAGGTGAAACGGGATTCATTGTTAATAATGTAAATGATGCCATTGAGGCCGTAGAAAAAATTGAAACCATCAGTCGGCAATGTTGCCGTTATGTTTTTGAAAAACGATTCTCGGCAACACAAATGGCTAATGGTTATCTTAAGGCGTATGAATCATTGCGCGAACAAGAATTTAAGACGCCACTTGCTGTGTAACGGGAGGTAAGTTTATTGTGGAAGACGTAATCCGAGTTGATGATGACTGGTATGTGCTGGCATCATCGTCTCGAACCGATGACCAAACACGTGTACTTAAACAAGGCGAGACCTTTGGTTTATTTGATCGGCATGGCGATATCCAGCATATTGGCGCGGGTGAGCAGGGGCTTTACCACGAAGGAACCCGTTTTCTATCGTGTTATGAGTTGACAATAAATAATCGTCGTCCGCTGTTACTCAATTCAACCGTCAAGCAGGATAACAGTGCGATGACGGTTGATTTAACAACGCCCGATATTTATTCAGGCAATGATATAGCCATCCGCTCTGGGACACTGCATATTTTCAGGGCAAAATATTTACTCGACGGGGCGCAGTATGAGCATTTGCGACTTGTTAATTTTGGACAAGCTGCTTTCACCGTGTCAATGGAAATAAAATTTTCGGCCGACTATTTTGACATATTTCAGGTGCGCGGGGTTAAACGTGTTAAGACGGGGACACATTTACCGCAAAAAGATTTTAAACGCTCAGTTCGTTTAGGCTATAAAGGCCTGGATAATGTAGAGCGTTTTACGGTAATAACGTTCTCTGAAGAAATAAAATTGATCGCGCCGGAC
>CBFDUR010000106.1:0-6475 GCA_965613005.1 uncultured Ignavibacteriales bacterium | reverse complement strand
AATATTGATATAACGTAGCTCATCTTGGGAAAGAGGTGAAAATCGCGGATCGTTAAGGGCTGCTTGTTTGGCTGCATCGCATACGGTTTCATATAATGTTTGATTGGAAGTAATATAACCGATACAACCTCGCAAATTGTCTTTTATAGTTAACGTGACAAAAGCTCCCGCCCCTCTTTCTTCCAAGTGCGGGTAAAATTTATAGTTAATTATAGGTTTTGGGATTTCCTCGAAGATCGAACGAATTGAATCTCGGGCAGCGAACATGAGTACTCCCTTTTCTTCTTCAGTTAGTTCCATGTCTCCCTCTATTTTTATTACTAATAATCTCTTTATGAGTGATTTTATTTTTTGTTTTTACCGTAATTAAATTATTTTATTGCCCTTGTGAACTAAGATTAAAATTACCCGAACAATTGAAGTTAACAAATTCCATGCTTAGTGTAAAATTCATTACAGCATTCCGAAGATATTCATTACGGTTATTTATAACTTTAATGACTCAACAAGTTATTATTTACAAATATTTTTATTATTCAGACTTTACCCGTTTGTTCCCAACTTATTAAATGGTTTATTATAAAAATCTTTAAAAAAGATTTATAATCAAATCATTCAATAGAGCAAACAACCAACCGGTTCTTTTCTTTTAACAAAAAAAGAAGATTATCTTTAACAAAAAAAGAATCCGGCATTAAAACTTTAGTTTGATTATTCATAACCAACTCAAAAATACGCAATCCTGTTAAAATATCAATAGCATTAAAAATATTTTTAAAGTTACCGTTGTCGGTTATTTTATGATAGTTAAACAGTAATAATCCGTTTTTCGTAATAAATTCAATATTTCCGAAAATAACAAATTCGTTTTTCAGATTTTGAAAAATTTTTGTTATCTCGGAACTTATGTTTTTGGTATTATTAAAAGGTTCGGGGAATAGATAGTCGGAAAACAGTTCATTATTCATAGCCGTATTTCTTTCATCGTTTATTAAACCGGCATTATCACCAAGGTCCTCAATTATTTCGCCTGTTTTGTAATTGAGCGAATAAAAATGCCTGCCCTCAAATTTTGGTTTGTAACAGTATAATATTTCATTTAAAACGAAAAGGAAAACATATTCATTAGAAGCCCAAATAATTTTTTTACTATTTATATCGAAAGCAATAATACCGGTATGCTCCGGCATATCGGGCTTGACATAATGATGGAAAAAAATGATGTCTTTATAAATGTATTCAATTCCAATCCAGGATTTTTCTTCCAATTGGTAATTTTTAAAAATATCTTTGCCCGAATAAATATCGATACAGTTAAAATAAACTTCTTTCGAATCTACATCGCGTTCCTCAATTATAAGTTTGCCGGAATCGGCAGGTAATAAGCGCCAAAGCTGTCTCTTGTTAGAATAGGTATATCGTTGTTTGATTTTCATTTTATACAACATTTTTTTAGTTGATCATTTTAAAGCGAGCGGTAAAATGTCTTAATATAGGTGCTTCATAAATTATTTTCAAACCTTTGAGTGCATCTCTGTTTTTGTAGACTTCCAAAATTACTTCGAGTACATAATCGATATGACTTTGAGTATAAACTCTTCTGGGAATTGCCAGTCGTACAAGCTCCATCGGAGGAGGAATCAATTTACCCGAGTCATCGTATTTCCCAAACATAACGCTGCCTATTTCAACAGTTCTTATTCCGCCTTCGATATAGAGAGCACAAACTATAGATTGACCCGGGAAAAGCTCCGGAGGTATATTTGGTAAAAATCGTTTTGCATCCAAATAAATTGCATGACCACCCGGCGGTTCAATAATCGGGACACCTGCAGCAACCAATTTTTCGCCCAAATATTCTACGCTTCTTATTCGATAACTCAGATAATGTTCGTCAAGTACTTCTTCCAATCCTTGGGCAACAGCTTCGAGATCGCGACCGGCCAAGCCGCCGTAAGTAGGAAATCCTTCAGTAACAATTAAAAGATTCCGGCATTGCATTGCCAGCTCCTCATCATTCAACGCGAGAAATCCGCCGATATTAACAAGTGCATCCTTCTTAGCGCTCATAGTAGCCCCATCTGCATACGAGAACATCTCCCGGACTATATCCAAAATTGATTTATCCGCAAAGCCAGGCTCTCTTTTTTTTATGAAGAAAGCATTTTCGGCAAATCTGCATGCATCTAGAAAAAGCGGAATTTCGTATTTGTCGCACACTTTTTTAACGTCTCTTATATTTTGCATCGATACAGGTTGACCGCCACCTGAATTATTGGTTACGGTTATCATGCAAAGCGGGATATTTTCTTTACCTTTTTCTTTGATAAAATTTTTTAATTTTTCAACATCCATATTCCCTTTAAAATCTGCACGAATTTCCGGATGTTTGCCGATTTCGTTTAACAAGTCCACTGCTTCGGCGCCTGTAAATTCAATGTTTGCCCGGGTAGTATCGAAATGTGTATTATTTGGTATAAATTTACCTTTTTTTGCCGTAATGAAAAAAAGAATTTTTTCTGCCGCTCTTCCCTGATGTGTGGGAATAATGTACTTCATCCCGGTTATTTTTTTTACAGCTTTCTCAAAACGGTAAAAACTTTTTGAACCGGCGTAAGATTCATCGCCGTCCATGATTCCAGCCCATTGCCGGGCACTCATCGCCGATGTACCGCTGTCTGTTAATAGATCGATTATTACATCATCGGCGTGAATTAAAAAAGGATTATATCCGGACTTTTTTAATAACTTAATCCTTTCTTCCTTTGTTGTGAATCGAATCGGTTCAATCGATTTTATTTTGAAAGGTTCTATAATTGTTTTCATTTAAAATCCTTAATAATAAATAAATTAATATTTGATTTTCCCAATTTCATCATTATTTTTAATTGTAAAATAAACGGTTCATTCGATAAAATTCAAAAAATATTTATTGAATGTAAAAGAAATCGAATTGGAAATATTTTAGTTGCATTTTTAAAAAAGTATAAATACTTTAGAATTATATCCTAAAAATAATATTATAAATTATAAAGGAGAATAGTAATGGATGATTTTGATACTTCGGAAGCAAGTCAAGAAAACGAAAATCCCGTCGAAGAAAAACTCAGCCACAGCGATAAGTTTATGGGCATATTTACGGAGCCCGGGAAAACATTTGAGAAGATGTCAAAGTTTTCTCCTAAAACAATCGACTGGCTTCTTCCTTTTTCAATTTTGTTGCTTGTTGTAATTGTAACTCAATTTATTGTTTTGAATAATAGCGAAATTTACTACCAAGTTAAGAATAAGCAATTGCAGCGGATAGAAAAAACTATGAATAATGCCGTTGCCAGTGGAAAAATGACCGAGAAACAAGCAAAAGAACAGATGAACAAAATTCAAGATAAAATAAATAAATCTAGAACAACCGTGGCAAAAGTTATGCAAGCCGTAGGTATCATCATATTCGGCTTCATCGTGTTTTTTATTGTTTCCGGCGTTTACTTTTTATTCAGCAAGTTTGTATTTAAGGGTGAAGGGACGTACAATTCTGTTCTAGTTGTAAATGGAATGGTATCCTATATTTGGATTATCCAAGTGATAATTGCGGCAATTATTTCTTTGTTGATAGGAAAATTGATTTCGGATACTAGCTTAGCTTCATTTGTTAATGTTGATAAATCCTCTTTTTTGGGATTTGTCTTCGAAAAAATCAATCCGATTAGTATTTGGGTATATATTATTTTAAGTATCGGTTTGGCAAAAATGTTTAAATCTTCTTCCACACTTAAATATTATTTTATGGTATTTGGATTGTGGATCGGTTGGGGATTCTTGGTATATATTATAGTTCAAGCTGTTCCATTTCTAAAATTTTTAGCCGGTTAATTTTTTAGTGAGGCTTACTTCAGATGTAAGTCTCACTTTTACCTTCCCATTAAACAATGCTCTGCGGATCAATATCAAAAAATATTTTTATATTTCTATATCGGGATTTTCTATTAAACTCTATGAAAGAGTTCAAAACCGCTTTACGTAAAATTGCTCCGCCGGGATCAATATTTTTATCGCTTTTAATTAGAATATGAAATCTGTAATTGCCTTTTAATCTGGCTATTATGGCAGTTGTGGGCGAAGATATTTTTAACCATTTACCGTAATGAGTAAGTTCTTTATGAAAGTTTTCAATAGCACCGCAGGCTTTCTCTTCATCAGGGTCTTTAGTTTCAATTAAACATAATCTTGTAAAGGGCGGATAATCGAGCTTTTTACGATCAATTATTTCTTTTTTGTAAAATCCGTTATAATCATTTTGCAATACCTTTTGAAGCGCGAAATGTTTTTCATTTTGTGTCTGTATTATTACTTCCCCTTCAACTTTGCTTCTTCCTGCCCTACCGGCAACTTGAGTTAATAATTGAAAAGTGCGTTCGTCGGCGCGGAAATCGGGCAGCCAAAGTGTAGTTTCGGCGGAAATGACACCTACAAGTGTTACTCTAGAAAAATCCAAACCTTTTGAAACCATCTGCGTTCCAACCAATATATCAATATTGCCTTTACTGAACTCGAACAATATTTTACTGAGAGATGATTTCCTCGAAATCGAATCAGAATCTACTCTTTTTATTTTGGCGCTGGGGAAATAAAATTCAAGTTCATCTTCAACTCGCTCAGTCCCTGTTCCAAAATATTTTATCGATAATGAACCGCAATGTGTGCAAGCGTTCGGTACTTTTTTGGTTAGTCCACAATAATGACATTGCAAATAATTTTTGTTAATATGATATACCATCGGAACGCTGCAATTATCACAACTTTCAATTTCACCGCAATCTTCGCAAAAAATTTGTGTCGAAAAACCACGTCTGTTTTGTAAGATGATAATCCCTTCTTCTTTCGTGAGACGATCATCGATTTTATCCAACAACAATTTAGAAAAAATATTTTTCATCCTTTTATTCTTACGTTCTATTGAGATATTAATCAATACAATTTTCGGCATTTTAGCGTTATCTATTCTCTCGGGTAATGATAGAAGTGTATATTTCCCGGTCGTTGTATTATACATACTTTCAATTGAAGGTGTAGCTGAACCTAATACTACAGGGCAATTATGAGTTTTCCCCAAAACGATAGCAGCATCACGGGCATTATATTTTGGAACAGACTCGAATTGTTTGTAGCTTGAATCATGTTCCTCATCAACCACTATGATCCCTAAATTTTTCAAAGGTGCAAATAACGCAGAGCGCGCACCAATTACAACCTTCGATTTACGGTTTAAAATATTCCGCCATGAATCATACCTTTCCCCCAAAGACATTCTGCTGTGAAGTACTGTGACTACATTACCAAAATTATTGAATAACCTCGATGTAATCTGCGGTGTTAGAGAAATTTCCGGGACTAATATTAAAGCGGTTCTGTTACTGAGCAATACTTTTTTAATTAACTCAATATAAACTTGAGTCTTTCCGCTCCCTGTCACTCCGTGAAGAAGATAGGTTTGGAATTTATTTTCGTTTAGCGATATAGATATTTCATTAAAAACTTTCTCCTGATCACCGGTTAAAACTAAATTAATATGCTTTTCGGAATATTGCTCGGAAAATTTTCTATCAATTTCTTTTTCGAATATTTCAACTATTCCTTTTTTAAAAAGTGTTTTAACTGATGATTGAGCCGCTCCGGTTTTTTCAAGCAAATTTTTTAATGATATTGCTTTGCCCTTTTTCGTAATTAATTCGAGGATAATAGAAAGTTGCTTTGGTGATTTACTTTCAATTTGCGGTATAATCGAATAAATCTCCGAAACAGGTTTAGATAGTTTTACATATTTTTGTTTTTTAACTTTTACCTTTGCGCCTTCAATTTTATTCAGAATAGTGATTGCTCCTTTTTTTTCTAAACTTCTTAAAGTAGAGTATATATTTTTCTCCTTAACGAGTTTCTGAAAATAATTAAAATTCGTTTCTTCACGCTCAGATAATATTTTTAATACCTTCTTACGAATTGAATTTCCCCCTTTTTCTTTTTTCAAAAGTTCAAAACAAACATCCGGATCACTGATAATTTTCCGTTTACTTTCGACTTCCAAACCATACGGTACTGCAAGTTTTAGGGCTTCACCCAATGATGAGAGATAATAGTCAGATAACCAACGATAAAATTCCAGTATCTTTAAATCGAATACCGGGGTGCCGTCAAGTATATCGGATATCGGCTTTAACGTCTTTTCTTCAACTAAAGTTTTATCTGAAACGTTTACTATAAAACCTGTCATTGTTCGTTTCCCAAAAGGTGCAACCGCTCTCACTCCTATCTGTGTAAAAGGCTCAAGCTCTTCGGGTATCGAATAGGTAAATGTTTTTCTGAACGGAAGAGGAAACACAATTTCTGCGAACATAATATTTATTTTTAACTATATTTTTATTTTTTAAATAACCGTTAACTTGTAAAAACCCTAACCTGGACAAGCCGGAACCAAAAAGGG
>CBFDUR010000105.1:0-6480 GCA_965613005.1 uncultured Ignavibacteriales bacterium | reverse complement strand
CGCAGCAGTGCACTTTCGTGCACTTTGCGTATGAAATGTTGCAGCATTTTTTCGGTTACAGTGAAGTCAGCAATAACACCGTCTTTCATTGGTCTGTACGCAATAATGTCATCTGGAGTACGGCCGATCATCTCTTTTGCTTCTTCTCCAACCGCCAAAATACGATTATTTTCTTCAGAAACGGCCACGACAGAGGGTTCGTTGAGTACGATCCCTCTTCCTGGCACAAATACTAGTACAGTAGTAGTACCGAGGTCCACACCTATTTTGGGCGAGAAATAAACCATGATGCCACCTATAGTATCGTTTTTTTGAAAATTTACAAATTTTCAAAACCGGTAATTGCCGCTGTGAATGGTGCCGCTATAGCCGGTGGATGTGGTTTGGCAAGTGTTTGTGATTTTGTCATTGCACATGAATCGGATTCAAAATTCGGTTACTCTGAAGTAAAAATTGGATTTATACCTGCTATTGTTTCAATTTTCTTGATTAAAAAAATCGGAGAAGGGAGGGCAAAACGGCTTCTAATGACCGGTGAAATAATCAACGGAAAAAAAGCTTTTGAAATAGGACTTGTTGATTATTTGGCTGAAAATATATTGGAAGAGGCTGAAAAATTAGCTAACCTTCTTTTATTAAATTCAACACAAAGTATGTCTGCTACGAAAAAACTAATCCGTAACGTTTCCAATCTTAATATTGATTCGGCAGTTGATTATTGTATCAAGCTTAATACGATCAGTCGTAATACCGAAGATTTTGCAAATGGACTAACTAATTTTTTAAATAAAAAAAAGGGAGATTAAATGCCAAAACAATTGAAAGATTTTATTAGGTCGGTGAAAGATTTTCCTAAAGAGGGGATTGTTTTTAGAGATATTACTACTCTTCTAAAAGAGCCTAAAGCTGTAAAGCTTACATTACAAAGTTTACTTAGATTTACAGAAGGGATTCAAATTGCTAAAGTTGTGGGTATTGAATCACGAGGGTTCATCTTTGGAGCTTTATTGGCAGAGAAATTAAATGTCGGTTTTGTACCCGTCAGAAAACCGGGAAAATTACCTGCAGAAACTGAAAAAATGACCTACGCTTTAGAATATGGAACAGATACAATTGAAATTCATAAAGATGCAATAAAACGAGGCGAAAAAGTTTTAATTCATGATGATTTAATTGCTACCGGCGGCACTGCATGTGCTTCGGCTACTTTGGTTGAAAAATTGGGCGGGGAAGTGGTTCAATTATCTTTTATTATCGAATTGTCTTTCTTAAACGGTAGAGATAAATTAAAAAATTATGACGTCAAATCCTTAATTCAATATGAAACCGAGTAATTATTACTTTTTTTGTAAAAATTTAATTCGGATGGCAGAACTTATAATAATTCTAAGCATATATTTTCATCCTTTAACGCAACTTAGTTTTTTTACCATTCTTAGCGTTTAAAAGATGTGAAAATTCTTTCGTTCTTGGGGCAAAATTGAGAATCAGAAAACAAAGTTTTCCCTTCTCTTTTTTCAGAATAGCTATCTTGTGTTGTATGCTTACATATCTTCTTTCCAATCGATTGGAGAAATCACAACCACAAATTCTCCTTTAGTTATTCGTCCGGGTAAAGATTTTAATAATTCAGACGGATAATCTCTCCAAACTTCTTCAAATTTTTTAGTTAGTTCGCGGCAAACAACAACAATTCTATCCGGCATATATTTTTCAATCTCATTGATTAATTTTCCGATACGATATTTTGATTCGTATAATACGATTGTGCGAGTTTCTTTAGAAAGTAATTCTAATTTTTTTTGTCTACCTTTTTTTTGAGGTAAAAACCCTTCGAACACAAAAGAATCTGTTGGTAATCCGCTTATTGTTAATGCAGTAATAACAGCAGTTGCTCCCGGGACAGGCACTACATGAATATTTTCTTTTAATGCAGCGGAAACTAATCTTACTCCGGGATCAGAAATACACGGTGTTCCTGCATCGGAAACCAGTGCGCAAGATTCACCTTTGATTATCCTTTTAATCATATATGGGATTTTAGTTTTTTCGTTCACGGCGTTCAAAGATACCATTCTTTTCTTTATTTTATATTGATTCAATAAAATTGAAGTGATCCTCGTATCTTCGCAAGCGATGAATTGAACATTTTGCAAGATTTCCAAAGCTCGTAATGAAATATCTTTAATATTTCCAATTGGTGTGCTTACAATAAATAAGTAATTTTCCACAGATAAAATTTTTGAGAATTTAAAATGACTACGGCTCCTTCCCGGAGCCGTATCATGCAAGTAGTTATATAAATATTATTAATTATTTGACGAAAGTAAAGATAAAACTTTCTTAATTATTTTCAAACCTTCATCTAATCCTTCTTTTGTAATATTTAGCGGTGGTCTGAACCGGATTGATTTTTTACCGCATCCGAGTATTAATAATTTTTCTTGATAACATGATTTCCTGAATTTGTTTATTGCCGGTTGATCGGGAAGATCAAACGAGCACATTAATCCTAAACCTTTTACATTGCTCACAATTCCTTTAAATTCACTCTGTAAATCCAGCAGATTATCTAGTAAGTATTTTCCCTGTACATTAGCATTATCCACAAGATTGTCTTCTTTTATGATTTGTAAAATATGTTTTGAACGCACCATATCCACAAGATTTGCTCCCCATGTCGAATTTATTCGACTAGATTTGCGGAAGCAATTTTCCGGTATATCATCAATTCTATCAGAAACCATAATTCCGCAAACTTGAGCTTTTTTACCGAAGGAAATAATATCCGGATTAACATAATATTCAGATGCCCAGAACTTTCCGGTTAACCCGAACCCGGTTTGTATTTCATCAAACATCAATAAGATATCATTCTCGTCGGCAATCTCACGCAATTTTTGGAAAAATTCTTTTCTAAAAAAATTATCGCCTCCTTCTCCTTGAATCGGCTCAATTATAATTACAGCGATATCGTCCGGATTATTTCTAATAGATTTATGAATTTCATCTATAGCTTGATATTCAAGTTTTTTAATACTTTCCAGGTTTGCTTCCAAAGGAAAAGAAATTTTCGGATTGATTATTCTCGGCCAATTGAACTTTGGAAAATATCTTATTTTGTCCGGATCAGTGTTGGTTAGGGACATTGTGTAACCGCTTCTCCCGTGAAAAGCTTCTTTAAAATGAATCACTTGGTGTCCCTTTTCTTCTTTATAACCCTTTAAGAAATTCTTTTGAACCTTCCAATCAAACGCTACTTTCAACCCATTTTCAACTGCTAATGCGCCTCCGGAAATGAAGAATAAATGTTTCATGTAATCCGGCATGGCAAACCTTCCGAATGTATCTACAAATTCAACCATTTTAGTAGTGTAAATGTCTGAATTCGATGGTTTATTTATACCGGCTAAAGCTAGTTCTTCTTTGACTTCGGAAGTATTCAATTTCGGATGGTTCATGCCAAGAGCCGAAGAGGCAAAAAAGGCAAAGAAATCTATATATTGATCACCGGTTTTTTCGTCAATTAAATGAATACCCCGACTATTTTTCAAATCAAGAACAATATCAAAACCATCAGTAAGCATATATTTTGAAAGTACTTCATGTACTTTTCCCGGCGTAATAGTTGTATTTTCACTTACTACGCCACTTTCAAACTTCGAGTTTAAAATTTCCATATTTTATCTCCCTTCATAAGAAATTATCTTCTGTGAAAAAAATTAATTAAAATAACATAAAGCAGGAGAAATATGAGAAATTAAAAAACATTTTCAAAGCGAGAAATAAAATAGCTCCTTTGATGTCTGAAGCCTGTTTCATTAAAATATTTAATTGATTTTAACATGATATTTAAATTAAAAAAATCTTTTTTAAAAGGAAATTGATTAACTGTGAATTATCAATGGAAAATGATTTCCCTATAATGGTAACTTATTATAAAATTTGTAATTATACAACATCCTTATATTTATTTCCATTTTACTTCCATTTTTATTTTTGGAAGCTTCATTGAGTAACCTACTTAAGTATGAAATTAAATTTTATAAAGTGAGCAAAAATTTTCGAAATATAAATATATTTTGAAAATGGGAAAAAATTGATTTTGAAAAATTAATTTGTTACACTTACAGTAACAAATAGATTATATTATGTCTGCATCAACAAAATTATCAACAGCAGTAAAAGCTTTATACTATTTGGCAAAAACTTCTCCCATACCACAATCCAGCGCCGAGATCGCAAAATACATAGGTGTCAATTCGTCAAAATTACGAAAAATTCTTTCTATGCTTGTTAAAAATAACATAGTTAAAAGTATACAAGGTACAAAGGGTGGATTCGTTATGAAAAAGTCTCCTTCAAAACTCCATCTTCAAGAAATTTATTGTGCAATAGAAGACCGGAAAGCTTTTTATTTAGACGTAGCTAAAACAAAGAATGGTAATTCAAATGACACGATAAAATTAAATAATTTTTTTCTAGATTTATTTTCCGATGTACAAATAGATATAGAAAATAAAATGCGAAAGATATACCTTCAATCAATAATAGAAAAGATTAATTCTTATTAAATCAAAACAAAAATTAAAGGAGAAAGATAATGGATTTTTTAGAAAAATTGGGAATTGAAAATATCAACCCAGGAGCATCCACCGGAACCAATTGGTTTGGTACGAAAGATCAAGGCGAAACGAAAATATATTCACCTACGGATGGAAAATATATTGCTTCGGTTTATCGAGCTTCTGAAAATGATTATAATAAGATTATGGAACTTGCAGCAGAGTCTTTTAAATATTGGAGGAAAGTCCCTGCGCCAAAAAGAGGAGAAATTGTACGTCAGTTTGGAGATAAATTACGCGAATTAAAAGAGCCTCTTGGAAAATTGGTTTCTTATGAAATGGGTAAATCGTTGCAAGAAGGCTTTGGCGAAGTCCAAGAAATGATAGATATATGTGATTTTGCGGTGGGGCAATCAAGACAGTTATATGGTTTTACTATGGCTTCCGAAAGACCAAATCATCGAATGTATGACCAGTATCATCCTCTTGGTATAGTAGGAACAATTTCCGCATTTAATTTTCCCGTAGCAGTTTATTCGTGGAACACAATGATATCGGCGGTTTGCGGGAATGTAAATGTTTGGAAACCTTCTTCAAAAGTTCCTCTTTCTGCTATTGCTACTCAGAAAATTGTATCTGAGGTTGTAAAAGAGAACAACCTTCCGGAAGGGATATTTTCATTAATTATCGGAAAAGGTTCGACCATAGGAGAGAAATTATTAAATGATAACCGGGTGCCTTTAATTTCTATTACCGGTTCAATAGCAGTCGGAAAACACGCAGCAGAAGTAGTTGCGGGACGATTCGGTAAATCGATTCTTGAGTTGGGTGGGAACAATGCAATCATTATAACTCCCGGCGCAGATTTAAAAATGGCAATGCCAGCGATAGTATTCGGCGCTGTTGGAACAGCCGGTCAACGCTGTACGACAACTAGAAGATTAATTATTCATGAAACAATTTACGATAAGGTAAAAGAATCATTAATCAATGCATATAAAGGATTAAAAATTGGCGATCCACTTGATGAAAGTAATCATGTTGGCCCGTTGATTGATAAAGAAGCAGTCAAAATGTTTACCGATGCGTTGGAAAGAGTTAAACAAGAAGGAGGTAAAGTTATATTTGGCGGAGAAGCTCTTTCGGGTGAAAAATATGAATCAGGAACGTTTGTAGTTCCTGCAATAGCAGAAGTTGAAAATCATTATAAAATAGTTCAAGAAGAAACTTTTGCACCTGTTCTTTATTTAATTAAATATTCCGGTGGAGTTGAAAATGCTATCGAACTGCAAAACGGTGTAGTACAAGGATTATCCTCTGCAATATTTTCTAATGACTTACGTGAGGTTGAAAAGTTTTTATCGGCTGAAGGCTCGGATTGCGGCATTGCTAATGTGAATATTGGTACTTCCGGTGCTGAGATAGGCGGTGCATTTGGTGGCGAGAAGGAAACCGGAGGAGGACGCGAATCCGGTTCGGATGCATGGAAATCATATATGAAAAGGCAAACAAATACTATTAACTATGGTACCAAATTACCATTGGCACAAGGAATTAAGTTTGAAATATAAATCTTGAGTCAACTGTATAAAAGTTTGTACCGGAAAAAATTTGTCTTCACTTAATCAAAAGCGGGAATCTAATAGCTTGTAAATTTATAATTGATTCCTGTTTTAGTGAGAAAATCATTTTAAATTTTAAAGTTGATTCGTTTATATAATAAAGTATTTTATTCGATTTTTAAACGAATTTAATTTCAGAACTCCTGGCACATAGTTTGACACGATTCAAAAACGGTATATTCACGGATTTAGTTTGTTAATAAAATGTCGTAATCCTGGAGCGAAATAATAACTTTAGAGAATGGGATAGAATAACTTGTATATAATACCAGAATAAATAACTGTTATTTAGG
>CBFDUR010000104.1:0-6495 GCA_965613005.1 uncultured Ignavibacteriales bacterium | reverse complement strand
TTAGATAATCAGGATTCAAAACATTATATTTTGTTACAGTTCAAATTAAATTCTTTACTCCCCTTTCACACTTTTGAGAGAGCCTTGTTAAGTATTTTTATCCAAACAATTTTTAAAACTTTATAACATCAACCCAATATCCATGAACTGGACACTATTTAATCTTCCGTAATTAGCCCAAGCATAATTCAAAGTAAATGTTAAATTTTTATTAAATTTATAATTAATACCGGCACCTAAGGTTAAGCCACCTACAGAATTTCTCATAAACAAGGTTTTATAACCGGCTCTTATAAAAAACATTTCATTGAATGCAAATTCCAATCCGCTATTCATATATTCAGTATTATCGTTTGGATGAATTGCATCGATATCTCCAGTCACACGAATATATCGAGATTTTACTAAATTCATTCCCAAACCGATTCTAAAGGTTAGAGGCATATCATAAGAATCCATATAATATTGAGAGAGTACATTATTCGGACCTGTATTTGGATTACCGTTCGGATCATAATTAAAAAGTAATTCTCTTCCACTTAACTTCATTTTTGACCCAAAATTAGATATACTTGCACCTATCACCAAATTATTGAAGGGTGTTATGTAATATGTACCGACATCAATTGCAAAACCGTTTGCACTCATATTCCAAATAGCATCTCTAACATATTTAAACTGCAGCCCGATTGAAAATTTATCGGTTAATGCTCTGGAAAATCCAACTCCAATCGCTAAAGAACTGGCATTCCAATATCTTCCGTCACCGTGGGGAAATTCAAATGTTCTAACTTTATCTTGAGGGGTAGTTAATGATGTAAGACTTGCAAACAACACTCCTAATCCAGGAACGTTTATAGATGCAGCGGCAAAATCATAGCTTATATCGGCTAGCCAGTTAGCATGATCGAATGTTATTTGTGTTGGATCGGCAGCCATTGCCAGTCCTCCCGGATTATAATAAACGGCATAGATATCATTGCTAATAGCTGTATAAGCCCCCCCCATAGCTATAGCTCTGGCGCCGGCTCCTATTTTTAAGAACTGCGCAGCAGTTGTACCGACCATAGATGTACTACTTTCTCGTTGAGAATAAATATTCCGAGTAAGAAATATCGAAAAAAAAACAATTAAAAGATAAAGTATATTTTTTTTCATAATAATGAATTCCTATAAGTTTTGTTTCTCGAAGAATTTCCCGGTTCCTATAAATCAGAACCGGGACAGCAAAAATTATTTTATAACAGCCAGCCTGCCTATTTTTTGACCGACACCCGGAGCGTCAATTTGATAGATGTATACACCATAGGCAATTCTTTGTCCTTCATAGCTCAATAAGTTCCATGAAGCCATGCTGGTATTATCATCCTTTTCTATGGTTTTAACTAATTCGCCTAAGATAGTGTAAATTCTTATTGTACATTTCGGAGGTAAATTTCTAAATTCAACAACTCTTACGCCTCTGGATTGAGGATCTCTTCCCGGATTTTCTGCTGGGCTAAATGCCACATAAGGATTTGGAACCACATAAACATTATCCAATCCGTTTTTAGCGACACTAGCCTTAAATTGAGCCGGAATACTTTCGAAAGTATAAGTATCTCCTTTTTGGAAAGGTTTCAATGTTTTAACAGCATATATATCACCTGCTTTTGGAAAAACAGGCGTCACAGTAGTATCTTTAGGCATATTAAATTCAACTTCATAACTAGTTGTTGCGCCTTTCGCATTTTGAGGTCTTAAAATGATATTTTCACCCAATTTCCATCTTCTTAAAGACTTAACCCTTTTCGCAACCTTAATTATATAATCGGCCGGAACATTTTCCGTAACATTCCAAATTCTAAAAGGCATAACAACGTTACCGCCGAGGCTTGCCATTGCAGTATCGCCGGGATGTGCCCATTGACCGCCGGCGGTTGTATCAAAACCGAGCCACCTAATCTCCCAGTCGGCTCTATAAAGAACTTTTGGATAACCGACGCTCGGAGGATATTTAATAGAATCGCTTAAATTCACTTTATTGTCGTTAATAAAACCTGAGTTTTTATAATCAACACTTAGCGGATCATTTTTAACAAATATCCTCATTCCGTCAAAAGTATTATTTGCATCTTGATTATTAATTAGATCACTCTTATAAACCGGATAATATCTATAATCGGCTTTAAATACCTCACCTAGCGGTAAATTTCCCTTAGACGAACCACGTATTCTACCAAATTGGAAGTTTAATACATATTTAGAAGGATCAACTAAATTACCGCCTGAATCATATAGTTTAAAACTTGATTTTTCGATATTTTTCCGTTGCAATTTAACAAAAAAAGTATCCTTCGAAACAATTTTGTCGTTCATACCGGTTGAATCTACAACACTAAAATGGGCTTTATCGTCAAACTGAATTTTATATAATTTCTTATAGACGGCAAGATCATTTAACACTTTTATTTTAATAGAGCCGGTTGAATTTCCAATAATTTGTGTAGGTGTTCCGCTAATTCCTGCGTCTGCATCTTGCATACCTGATGCCAGAGGACCCGGCGTTGCTTCAGTAGTATTAACATCAAACTCCAGTTTACCTGTAATAGGATTTTTTTTAATTACTGCTTGAGACTCTGAAGGAGGAATTCCAAACTTAATCGAACCTCCATCGTAGGAAACTAGAGCATAATAATAAGTAATACCGTTTTCGACTGTAGAATCAACAAATTGATGGACTAAACCTGTATTACTTCCAAGATAATATTTTACGCCATGACCGGTATAATCAATAGGGAAGAAACCTGATAATGAATCAATACGATCCCATTGAGCTCTTTTACCGGTATTTTGATCTAATAAAGCTTGCCCAAGGAAAGGTACGCCGTTAGCATCAGTTATTGTATATACATTGCTGAAAGTATAGTCCCTGCTACGATAAAGTTTATAACCTTCAAAATCTTTTGCCGCCGTAAAAGGATCGACTGATTGTTCGGCAATTGTACCCCAATATAAAGTTACCCTTCCATTTCCCGGAACCGCCGTTAAATGTGGTTTGTCCGGGGGTTTCGAAAATCTATAAGAGGCTTCCAAGATTCTTTGAGCAGTTTGAGCACTTAAAATGATATCATCTAAAGTATTACCAAATAAAACCGCCATTGAAAATCTCTGAGCTTGATCTACTGTTAGATCCATAGGACCTGTATCGAAGTTAAAGATATTATCCCCGGGTTCTCTTAATAAAGTTTGGTTGGGGTTAATACTATCTGAACTAGCCCATTCCCACATCAAGGCATAATTTTTAGTTACATTAGGCAAACTATTTGTATACTGAGCAGCGTGAAAAGCTGTTAGCCCTATCATATCGGATTCGTTTACATCCCGCATACCAAAATTCGGCTCGGAACCGGCCCATAAATACCCCGGCAATTTTTCGTTAGATATAGGTTCTCCGATATCATATTTATTATTTCCGTTTACATCTTTGTACCAAGCTTGAGAAGGTTTTCCATCTCCCTCACCGTAATCAGGTCCGGGATAATTTGGAGATTTAGGTCCAATCCCATCAATTCCAACATCATCCTTAGTCGGGTTCCAATTACCATTTTCATCTCCAGACCATCTGGCATGCGGAGGTCCATACATAGCAGTGTATTTTTTAACATTTGCAACGCCGGTGGTTACAGGCATATTTACACCGTTGATATATGTGCCGGCAGAATTATATGGACTTTCATCTATTATTCCATCATCATCATTATCAATTCCATCCGTTGAATTAGTAGGAGATTCAAGAAATTTCCATCCGAAAAAACCAGGTCTAATTCCACCCATACCCTTGAAATCATTATCCCAAGCATAAACCATACTTCTAGCTCTTTGTGGATAGGGATCGGCCAATGGACCTTTTGGCGGAATAAAAAACGCATCGTCATCGCTATAATCCGCATATCCTCCAATGTGGGGATCACCGTGCATGCCGAAATATATTTTCGGCAAGTTTTTTTTACTTACATTTGTTATTCGATAAACCGCGAATAAAATATTTTGCGCCAAAGGATTATTATACTGAAAAATCCTCACCGCGGCATCCAGTCCCATTCCTCGTTTTGATGAATCACCCGGAAAAGGATAATAATCAAACTGCTGATTTGAAAAATCATCCATAACATAATATGCTTCTTGATCCGGCGCTGTAGACTGATCACCTAGAAACGCCGGCCAAAGATATTTCCCGAGTCTTGCATTGTACCATCTTTTCGGCCAAGAGTCAGGTTTTCCATCACCGTTTAAATCTTGTGCCGTCAAAGTGGCAATGTAAGGTTGATTCGGATCTGCATACCCGTCTTTAGGTAACCATCCCCATTTTTGAGTTCCGTCGGGAGAATAAGTACCTTGTGTCGGTAAGATTTGCGAATTATCATCGATGTAGAAGGTATCAACTCTTCCGTCGGCGTACCGGGTTGTTACTTCGCCAAGCGCCAAAGGTCCAAATTCAAATCCATAACCTAATCCGTGCCAAACCAGATCTGCAATATTGCCAAGCGTATTAGGTTTGCAAATCGAACCGTAGTTATAGAGAATGGTTGTAATTTTGTTCCCGCTAATTATAACAGATTTTATTGCCCTTTGATCGCCATCAACTTTGAAAGTTAAATTCGGTTTAAAAAGGTTACCGAACAAACGCACCATATCATCATGAGTCAACCCTTTTATATTAACTGTATCGAGACCATTCTGCTGAGAAAAACCGGTTGTTGATAAAGCGATAAAAATGAGAAATGAAAACAGTAAAAACTTATTCTTCATTATATGATTCCTTTAAATCTTAACTTAATTAAACAAAATTGTAAATCCTAAACGAACTTCACGAGGTCTGCTTACTCTCTCAGGCCTCTGAGAATAATAATCATTAATTTGATTTATACTGAAAAGTCCCTGATCACCTCTCTGCATTCTACGAATTATATCGCTAAATTGACTTCTGTCTTGAGTTCGCTTAATATTAGTGAGAGCTCTACCGGAACTGGGATATACATATAATTCGTTTTGAGTATCAAATAAGTTATTAACCTGAATAAAAACAGAATATTTGAAAGCAGCGATCTTAAAGTATTTTTCAAACTTTAGGTTTACGTTCCATTGAGTTTGTTGTCTTGCCGAATTTTGTTTATATCTAACATTTGTATAGGCTGGTGGTAATTGAGGAGTATATGGAGTTCCGGTTTGAAAATTATAAATTACTCCCAAAGTCCAATCATTTGGTTGATTCAATGCAAATGTGCCGTTTATTACTTGTGATCGATCAAAAGAGAGTGGTACTAAATAAGTTTCGGATTGTTCTCCTGACTTTTCACTAAAGAAAATTTCACTCGCAGGATATGTTCTATTTCCTTCTGCGACGGAAAAAGTATAATTCAAACTTGCAGAGAACATACTTCCCGGCGATCTTCTTTTTAAGAATGAAAATGTAATTCCTCTAACACTGGAATATGCCAGATTAGTTAAAGTATTGAATTGTCTTCCCTGTGTAGTATAAATTGTTTCGGTATAAATATAATCTCTCACATCTTTATAAAATCCGGTTAAATCAAATCTAGAATTATCGGAAAGCTGCTGCTGCCAACCGATTTCATATTGAACGGATTTTTGAGGATTGACATTGGGATTTCCAAAAGTAGGTGTTATTCCCACATTTTGTACGAAAAAATTCGGATTTCCGTATATAATACCCAATGATCCCATTTGATAAAAATGCCCGTATGAAAATCTTATAACACTCCTATCGGTAATAGGATAAGATACACTAATCCTTGGAGCGATAGTTTGTTTAGGTTTCACTTTAACAAGATAAGCATTCATAAATCCCGATAAAGAATCGGTTAAGTTCTTAGATAAATTATCATTATAATATGCATCAGGATCAAAGAATTCGTATCTAACACCGATATTCAAAATAAAAGCGGAAGCCAATTCCATTTTATCTTGTATATATGCCGCAAATTGAGTAGGCCTTCTTATAAAACTGGTATATAAAGCCGGGCTTACCGGAATACGTCTGATAAGAGTTAGAGCAGAGTCATAAAGTAAATCGTTATTTGTCAGGTTAGTGGTATAGAACCCGTTAGAAGTAAGTTTTCCGACTTCTACAGAGTATCCTTCAAAAGATAACTTATTTTTCCTTAACTCAAAGCCTAATTTGAATTCATGATTGGTAAAAAGTTGAGCAACTAAATCGCCTTTTACGCCAATAGTTGTAGTTTTACGAAATAGCCTATAGTTATCCGTACCACCGGCGAGAAAAACTGTATTACTAATCGTCCTATTATATAAATTAGGAAGATATCCGGGGTTGTTGTAATTTTTATATAAATCTGTTAAAGTCTTAAAAGGTAGAACGTGTGTTGGGGATGTTTTTCCACCTTCACATAACAGGTTTGTTTGTTTGTCTCTTTCTTCTATGACACCCACCTCGTCCACCTCGTTCCCAAACTGGAGTTTGGGAACGAGGTG
>CBFDUR010000103.1:0-6543 GCA_965613005.1 uncultured Ignavibacteriales bacterium | reverse complement strand
TCATACGATCATTCTTATAAAATATTAAACCAATTACAAATCAATATTTTCTGCCGAAAATAACACGAATATTACTGATAAGATACTAATACGGCAGGCTTAAATGAAGGCGGAATAAAATTTAAATTATGCCGAGGAAGACTAATTCAAAAAATTTTATAGATTGTATCTTTTTAAAAATAGTACACTTTCATGAAAAAAGGCAGCGCGAATACAATTATATAATATTGACTATGATAGTAAGTATATCTATATTTTAGCTTGTTTTTGAGAAAATTTCATGAAAATTAATATATCAAATATAAGTGATGGTATTCATGTATTTAATTTTGATGAACCGGTTAGTGAAATTAATTTAGGTGAATCGTTCTTTGGAAATTTTCAGGTAAAATTTGAATTATCAAAAATTTACAACCAAATTATTCTATGTGTGGAACTCAAACTAAATGCTCATTTTGAATGTGATAGATGTGCTGCAAGTTATAATACAGTAATTCACAGTACATATCAATCAGTGTATTTTTTAGGCGGCAAAAAGGGAGTGAATGAGAATTCTGATGTAATATACTTACCTCCTAATGCGGATAAAATTGATACTTTAAATGATTTAAAGGATTATGCTCTTTTATCGGTTCCGATGAAAAAATTGTGTAAAGAAAATTGCAAAGGTTTATGCATTAAATGTGGAAAAGACTTAAACAACGGTGAATGTGATTGTGAAACAGATGAAGCGGATTACAGATGGTTCCCTTTGGAAGAATTAAGAAAAAAGTTAAACAATTAATTAAAAGACGGAAATAAGATGCCAAATCCAAAACGAAAAATATCAAAAAGTAGAAGAGATAAAAGAAGAACTCATTATAAAGCTTCGGCTCCAACTCTTGGCGCATGTTCAAATTGCGGTGAATTAAAGTTATCTCATCGGGCATGTCCAAGTTGCGGATACTATAATGGGCGTTTAATGTTTTTACCTAAAAGTTAATGTATAATAAAAATCCTTTTAATGCACACTTCTGAATTGAACAATTCAAAATGCAGAATAGTTGTTGATGCAATGGGAGGTGATTTTGCCCCCCAAAACATCGTTTTAGGCGCTATTCAGGCATCCATCGAATCTGATGAATTTGAATTATTTTTAGTTGGAAAGGAAGATGAAATTGGAAAAGTAATTTTATCAAACAATCTTCCTTTTGATAAGAACAACATAATTCATGCAGATGAAGTAATCGGAATGAATGACTCACCGACCACTTCTTTAAAGTTTAAACCGAATTCATCGATTGTGGTTGGTGCTAATCTTGTGAAAAGTAATAAAGCGGATGCTTTCGTTAGTGCAGGTAATACCGGTGCTGTAATGGCTGCCTCTACTCTTATTATGGGTCGAATTCCCGGCGTAGGTCGTCCTACTATAGGGGTGGCAATGCCGAATATAAACGGAACTTGTTATTTATTTGACATAGGAGCCGGTAAAGATGCACGCCCTCAACATTTTGTGGAATATTCAATTATGGGAAGCATTTATGCTAAAGAAATAGGCGGAATTATTAATCCTTCGGTTGGTATTTTAAGTATGGGTGAGGAAGAGAATAAAGGGAATGAAGTATCAATAGCTGCCTTTAATCTATTGAAAAAAACCAAGCTTAATTTTATTGGGAATGTTGAGGGGCGCGATATCCTTAGTGGAAATGTTAATGTTGTAATTTGCGATGGCTTTGTAGGAAATATCATTCTGAAATTTGGTGAAGGAGTCTTAAATTTCTTAAAATTTAAATTTTCCGAAGCCGCAAATCAAAGCTTGTTGAATAAAATCAAGATTGCTCTTGTTCGAAAAACATTACGGAATATTTTAAAAGATTTTGATTATCAGGAATATGGGGGTGTGCCTTTGCTGGGTGTTAACGGGATAAATATAATCGGACACGGTTCAAGTACTCCTAAAGCAATTAAGAATATGGTTCTGCGTGCTAATGAAATGTTTAAGAAAAAACTTATACAAAAAATTGAGAATTCTCTAAAAGACAATCAAACTGTAGTCTAAAATAGGTTAAAGATGGATAATAAAAAACATAGTGCAATTATTACGGGGTTGGGGATGTATGTTCCCGATAAGGTACTTGATAATGCTTATTTTGAAAGAATTGTGGATACGACTGATGAATGGATTAGAACGAGAACAGGTATCAGAGAAAGAAGGATTTTAGAAAACGGCGCCACTAGTGATCTGGCTGCAAAAGCTGCACAAAATTTATTAGATTTGAAAGGAATAAGTGCAGAGGAAATTGATGTAATTATAGTTGCTACTGTAACACCGGACATGTTCTTTCCTGCAACGGCATGTTTGGTGCAAAAAATGCTTGGGGGTTCGATCTGTCTGCAGCATGTTCGGGATTTCTGTTCGCTTTTCAGACCGGTTGCTTACTAATTGAGAGCGGACGTTATAACAAAGTTATGGTTATTGGAGCGGATAAAATGAGTTCTATTGTGGATTATACCGATAGAAATAATTGTATTTTATTCGGAGATGCCGGAGCGGCTGTGTTGCTTGAACCTTCGGAAAATAAAAATTATGGTTTGCAAGATTCTTTATTAAAAATCAATGGGTCCGGGAAAGATTCTTTATGTATGCTAGGTGGCGGTAGTTTAAATCCATCTTCTTATGAAACTGTTGACAAAAAAATGCATTACATATATCAAGACGGTAAAGCGGTGTTTAAGGGTGCTGTTAAAGGGATGGCAGACATCTCTTATGAAATAATGCAAAAAAATAATCTCACCCCGGATGATATCGCATATTTAGTTCCTCATCAGGCAAATTTAAGAATCATTGATGCAACTGCCAGAAGAATGGGGATCGATCGTAATAAAATAATGATAAATATTGATAAATACGGAAACACTACTGCTGCAACTATTCCTTCTTGCCTAGTGGAATATTATCGTGAAGGAAAAATCAAGAAAGGAGATAAGTTAATATTATCTGCTTTTGGCGCAGGATATACTTGGGGTGCTATCTATGTTGTTTGGGCAATGGATTAAATTATCATCATAGTAATAAAAATTTTGTAAGCAATGTCAAAAAAAGCTTTTTTATTTCCCGGTCAAGGTTCACAATTTGTAGGAATGGCAAACGATCTCTTTGATAATTCTGTTGAAGCAAAAGAAATGATTCAAACTGCAGATGATGCATTGGGAATTAATCTTTCTTATATAATGTTTCACGGGCCGGAAGAACGACTAAAACGAACTGAATTTACACAACCGGCTATATTTCTGCATAGTGTTGTTTTAACCGGTATCATAGGGCATTCATTGGGCGAATATTCTGCATTAGTTGCCGCAGGCGCAATTCAATTTTTTGATGCTGTAAAAATTGTTAGCCAAAGAGGTAAGGCTATGCAGCAAGCCGGGATCGATAACCCGGGTACGATGGCTGCAATTATCGGACTTTCTCCTGAGATTGTTGAAAAGTGCTGTAATGAAGCCTCCGATATTGGTATTGTTCAAAGTGCAAATTTTAATTCTCCTAATCAAATTGTTATTTCCGGTTCGGTTATGGGTGTAAAAAAAACAATGGAAATTTGTAAATCTAAAGGAGCCAAGTTGGTTAAGGAATTAGTAGTGAGCGGTGCATTTCATTCACCATTAATGCAACCGGCAAAGGATAAATTAAAGGAGGTACTTGATAATTCTTATATCTTTGATGCCAGATTTCCTGTCTATGCTAATGTATCGGCGCTTCCTGTAATTAAGAAAGACGAAATTAAGAAATTACTATGCGAACAGGTTACTTCACCTGTAAAATGGGATGCAACCGTCAGGAATATGATTAATGATGGCTATACTGAATTCTATGAAATTGGTCCCGGTAACGTTCTGCAAGGTTTGGTAAAGCGGATAAATCCCGATGTAAAATGTTTTGGAATTAGCAAATATTCGGATGCAGAGAAGTATTTATAATGAATAAAAATTTTACTATGGAAGTTAATGGACTAAAAATTGACCCTAAAATATTCACTTTCAAATTCCATTGCAATTGCACAGGCGAATGTTGTAATTATGGTGTATATACCGACTTGAAAGAGCACGACTTAATTTTAAATATATCGAAAAAAATTATTAATTTGATGGATGACTCTCAAGATACTGATAAATCCAAATGGTTTGAACCGCCGGAAGATGATGAAGATTTTGATTCGGGTGTTGCTGTCGGTACGGAAGTGATTAATGGTAAATGTTCATTTTTAGATAAAGATGGTCTTTGTACATTACAGAAATTAGCTATTTCAGAAGGTGAGCATCAGTGGAAATATAAACCAATTTATTGTATATTATTTCCTTTAACTATTTATGAAAATGCCCTGACTATCGATGATGAGCATATTGACAGATTGAAAACATGTAATAAAAATCCTCAGAAGAATTTAACTATTTATGAAGCTTGTAAAGAAGAGTTAAAATATTTTTTGGGCGATAAGGGTTTTTCTAAACTTGAAAATTACAGAATGAAATATTTGGATTCAATAAGTACTAATAAAACAATATGAATTTAAAAGGTAAAAAAGCTATCGTAACCGGCGGTAGTAGGGGAATCGGAAAAGCAATAGTTATCGAACTTGCTTCTCAAGGTTGTGATGTATTATTTACTTATTTTTCTTCTGTGGAAGCAGCCCAAAACGTTGAATCGGAATCCAAAAAATTTGGAACAAAAATTAGAGCTCTTCAATCGGATGCCTCTAAATTATCGGAGGCGGAAAAAACCGTAAATTATGCTTTGGAAAGTTTCGGAGGTTTAGATATCTTAGTGAATAATGCAGGAATTTCTAAAGATAATCTGCTTTTAAGAATGAGTGAGAACGACTTTGACGATGTAATTACGGCAAACCTTAAAAGTGTATTTAATTTTACAAAATCATCTGTTAAACCGATGGTGGGACAGCGATACGGACGAATAGTTAATATATCGTCTGTGGTTGCAATTACCGGCAATCCCGGTCAAGCTAATTACGTAGCATCAAAGGCAGGAATAATCGGTTTTACCAAAGCTATTGCAAAAGAATTAGCATCTAGAGACATTACTGTAAATGCTATTGCACCGGGTTTTGTTATAACTGATATGACAAGAAAATTAAACGAAAAACAAAAAGAAGCAATAATTAATCAAATACCTCTTAAAAAAATCGGACAACCGGAGGATATAGCACGTGTTGTTTCTTTTTTGGTTTCTGAAAATGCGAATTATATTACCGGACAAGTGATTCACGTAGACGGAGGTATGGTAATGTAATTCGGAATTATTAGATCAAAATTTTTATGATTATTAATTAAATAAGAATAACTTTCATTAATCAAATACATAATATTATAGGAGAAATAAAATGGATGTTGAGGCTAAAGTAAAAGAGATTATTATTGATAAACTTGGTGTTGAAGAATCTCAAATTACACCTGAAGCTTCTTTTACTAATGATTTAGGCGCTGATTCACTGGATATAGTTGAATTGGTGATGGGTTTTGAAAGCGCTTTTAATGTTTCAATTCCTGATGACGATGCTGAAAAAATCAGCACTGTGGGTGACGCAATTAAATATTTGAAAGAAAAATTAAGTTAGTAGTATTTGTATAGTCGAAAAATTATAATTTTCCGACTATCTTTTATGATAAATTAATACTGTTTATCTTACTTTGATTTCGTCAACTGCTTACCGATTAATATTTAAAATCAGGAGAATTATATGGAAAAACGAAGGGTAGTTGTGACCGGAGTAGGCGCAATTACACCAATAGCTATAGGAGTGCAAGAATATTGGATTGGAATATTAGCGGGGAAAAATGGTGTTGCTCCGATCACTAAATTTGACGCTTCGAATTTTGAAACTCGATTCGCTGCCGAGGTAAAAGGTTTCGATCCGGAAAATTATCTGGATAAGAGAAGTATCAGAAGATTGGATCCGTTTTCACAATATGCGCTCGTTACTGCGGATATGGCTGTTAATGATGCAGGGTTAAACCAAAATAACTTGGACAGAAATAGAATTGGCGTAATTTTTGGAAGCGGTATCGGTGGAATGTTAACGCTTCAAAAACAGCACTGGCAATATTATGAATCGAAAAAGAATCTCCATTCTATTAGTCCTTTTTTTATAACTATGATGATTCCGGATATGGCTGCGGGGCAAATTTCAATCAAATTTGGTTTTAAGGGCCCAAATTATGCTACTGCATCAGCTTGTTCAACGTCTTCTCATGCTATTGCCGATGCGTTTATTCTAATTCAAAGGGGTAGCGCAGATCTGATGATTTGTGGTGGGTCGGAAGCCGCTATTACTGAGATGGCTGTTGCCGGCTTTAATGCAATGAAAGCTCTATCTCGTTGGAATGATCGATATCTTGAAGCTTCTCGTCCATTTGATAAAGATCGAAACGGTTTTGTGATGGGTGAAGGGGCAGGTACACTTGTTCTTGAATTACGAAGTCTCGCAAAGACAATTCCTGATCAGAAAAAAGCAAATCTGGCGGTGGACATCGTGGACTCTTACATCTTCC
>CBFDUR010000102.1:0-6581 GCA_965613005.1 uncultured Ignavibacteriales bacterium | reverse complement strand
GCATCAATCAAGTAGAAATATACTCCATAAGCGACATCAAGATTATCTTGAGTTCGCAGATCCCAATTAATTGTACCATCATTAATACTCTGATTTGAAGGCATTTCAAGTTTCCGAATCAACTCACCTCTTACAGTATAAATATAAATTGTAGAATTTTTAGGTAAATGAATGAACGCAATTTTTCTTTCACCTCTTCCACTGGTAATTAAAGGCGGCAAGGGTGGTTCTTGCGATGTTGTTGCAATATAAGGATTCGGTACAACCCGTATTCGATCTAACTGTGAAGAGGCTAAATTATTATTAACACTTGCGCTTTTTGTAGTAATCTGAAGTTCATCCTGACTTGTAAATGGTTTGCTTACTCTAATCTTTAAGGTATCGCCTGCGGTAGGATGATAATTCGTTGTATCATTTCCCAAAACTTGAAGTAACCAAGTAATTATTGTAGTGTCTTTACCGGTATTTGTTTTAGTCTTTTGCAGAAAAATTATTCTTGACAAGAAAGAAAATGTATTTGGTATTTTACCTGGAAGATAAGCATACAAAGCCTGTTTACCGGAAACTGCATTGTAAATCCTAAAGTTTGTTTGAAATTGAGGTATTAAATATGTACCTGTTACATTACCGTGAATATCAACCAAAGTTACGTTATAAGCTGTAGAAGTATCTTTCGATGTCGGACTTTGATCGAATACCACGTTATAATCATTAGGATATCCAACTCCCTTTTCCTTTACTTCTCCCATGGAAAAAGTGTTAAACGCAATAATATAATCCTTCTTGGAGTGTTTTCTATTCCACCCCGAAGCGGCTGTATCGTATTTAGCGACCCAATCATTTTCAACAGATAAATAGACTCCGTCAAACAAGTTTTTGTCCTGTTCCTGTTGAGGCATATTCTTTGAAATAGGTACTTTTAATATTGTATCGGGTAAACTAGGATTAGAATAATCCATTACCCCATATGACGTTGTAACAGGGACAAAGTTTTTAATCTTACTTGTAAACATAACGCGATAAGTTTTATTTTTAACGGCATTAGGATTAACAACATGAAGATAAACTTTACCGGTGCCGTAAGGAACCGTACCCGGAACATGCCCTAACAGGCTAGGCGCCTTCGGTCCAACATAACCGGCAACAGAAGAGCGAGGAGTTACTACAGCCGTATTCACATCAGTACGCACAGAACCGTTACCGTTGATCGTAATAAATTTAGGGTCTTCTGCAGGATAGAAATTATTAATAGGATCTCCGGATGTATAAGCAGTTACAGCGTAAAAATACCTTTGTCCGTTCTGAAGGTTTCTATCTACAAATTTGTGCACTAAACCGGAATTGCTTCCTAAATAAAACCTAGGCAATGCAGCTAAGTCCTTAGTGGCAGGGACAAAATATCCCATGATACTATCTTTAACATCGAAGGTAGCAATTGGTTGCCCGTCGCCCTCGGTAAATCCCGGATCGGTAGAACGGTAAATTTTATAACCTTCAAAAGATGTAAAATTTTCGGCGTTGCTGGTCCAAATTAAAGTAACCTGTTTATCACCCGGCACCGCTGTTAAATGAGGTTTCGGCGGTGGCTTTAGAAAATTATAATTGGCGTTATAGATTTTTTGAGCAATTTGTTTATTCTTAAAAATATCGGCGCTATCGGCACCAAATACAAGAGCCAAAGAAAACCGCTCTGAATGATCGACAAGTAACGGAAAATAACCAGAAGCATAAATAAAATCACCGTCTAGCGGTAATTGCGGTATAACATCAAAAAAACCCGGTTTCATTCTATTCCAGAGAATTTCATTGTTATTCATCGGCGGCGACTGAGTTTGATTAAAGAAATTAAAACTCGTTAACCCGATCTGATCAGATTCAACTACATCGGTTTTATCAAAATTAGGTTCGCCTTCTGTAGGAATTCCGTCTCCTTCACCTCGATCGTGAGTATCAGGGATTCCATCTGCTCCAACATCATCCTTCAAACGATTCCAATTACCATTTTCATCACCTGACCAATGTGTTTTTATTATACCGGGATATTTATCTGTAATCGGGTTAGGTTGTAGTTTATAGTTGGGAACCCAACCGGTTACGACATGACCGGGACCACTGTCCATACTTTCATCTATAAGAGTATTCTGCAAGCCTGCTCCGGTAAAATAATTTCGATAAGCTAACGGTCTGATATCTTCTTTTATAATATTTCCCTGAGCGTCTTTGGAAACTCTTTTATAATGGATTTCACGATTTTCGTCAATAATTCCGTTTAAATTATCGTCTAGACCGTTATTAACTATTTCGGTAAGAGTTTCACCGTCATATATCTTAAATGGATGCCCGAGTGAATATACAACAACGGTATCGGTCGAGCTTTTTAATAAAGTATCAAGATCAACAACCGTTCTTTTATAAGTAGTGGGATTAATTAAAACAATTTTATTGTCGGGCCAATTTGAATTAGGGCCCACATTGTTGCGATGTAATGTACGGGATGAGACATAAGCATTTTGAGAAGAGCTAAACTGAAAATCACTATTCTGAAAAACAGGGCTATTAGGATCAACCGCATCATTATCATTATCAATACCGTCAAATGCGTTACCCGGACTTTCAAGATATGCATATCCGGCATAACCGATGTTGGTTCTCACACCCGGTAAAACTTGATTGATAGGAATCCATAGCGGGTCTGCCGTTTTATCGTCGCTATCCCATGAATAAGTTAAGTTATTATTCACATCGAAAAAGCCCAGATCATCACTACAATCAATGTAATTCTCCCCAACGTCGCCGACACAACCACCGACAATTTCACCGAAAACAACTTTTTTATAGTTTGTTGTACTGATATTTGTTATATCATAAATCCAAAAGAGAACGTCTTGAGCTTGGATCTGAGACCATTGCATACCTCGGACACTAACTACCAAGCCCATTCCATTGCGTGTCAAGTCGGTACTATCACTATGAAATTTATAATTCGTTCTAACTTGAGGGTTATTATCCTGGGCATCATCCATTACAAAAAATGTTTCCTCATCTGCTCTAATAACGCCACGTCCGAAGTAGCCATCCCATTGTGCTTTACCGGTAGAATCAATCCAATTGGGGTGGTTAGGCCAGAATGAAGGCCAAGTTGAAGGGATTTGACTCATAGCAACGGTATCTTGGTTTGGATTCACATATCCGGGCTCCGGTGCAAACCCTTGGAAACGTCCTGTGGAATCAACTTTAGCGCTTTGACCATTCCTTGGACCCGGGGCAATTGTTACATTATGCAATGTGTCCGGTATACCGTCTCCGTTGTAATCGCGTATTGGAAGTTGTATACCGACAAGCGGCGTTACATCACCGATATATCCATCTCTAGTTGCCGGATACGGCCAATCTCCTCTAACAGAATTGGGATTGGTACCGGCGATAGAACCGTCATTAGTAAATGTGATAGCTACTCTATTACCATTAAGCAAACCGAACCTTGTATATAGTGAATTACCTCGATGTGTTTTAGCCCATCTAATATAATCACTTTGGTGCTGTCCAAAAGCAAACGAAGCAGTTATTAAAAGCAATGAAATTATAAGATATTTACGCATAAGTTAAACCTGCAACTTTAAAATGAAATAGTTGTTCCTAATTCTACTCTTCTTGGTTCGGAATAATAATCGGGTCTGATATAACGTTGCCGTATAGTGGAAATTACCTCCGGTTGTTGAATTTCCAATTGTCTTTGTTCACCAATCGACCAATTAGGCTGTCCAAAACTTGGGTAAACTTGAGTAACATTCTTTGTATCGAGTAAATTATTATTTCTTAGAAATACAGATAAAGTAGAAGCAGCAATTTTGAAATCTTTGAAAAACTGAACATCCAACCGGTATGTAGAAGGCTTCGTTTGTGAATTATAAATCAAAGTTCCCACATTGACGATGCTCAATGGCGTGTAGGGAGTTCCACTTCCGTATCTGAAAATGCCGCTTACACCCCAATTTGAGGCAGAGTTAACATAACTAAAAGTAATATTAACAGTGTGTCTTTGATCCCAATTAGTTGGAATAAGCTGGGTCTCCGCCTGAACACCGCTGGACCTCAGATTATAGGAAGCATTAGGATCGGATGCATTAGTTTTAGCAATTTGAAAAGTATAATTTAAATTCGCCGAAACCCCACCCTTGAATCTCTTTTTTAATGAAAGAACTATTCCACGTACAAACCCAAAATCTGAATTTACATATTTGCTATAAACTTTAGTTCCTCCGAAAACATATTCGATTTCATTCAATGTGCCTGCCAGATTTCTTATATCTCTGAAATATGCTGTAATATCGAGAGCAAGACTCTCAGTTAATTGCTGTTGCAAACCAAGTTCACCGCTAGTTGTTTGTTCGGGTTTTAAATTAGGATTTCCAACTATGCCTAGATTTGTACTGCCGCCGGCTACAGCCAATTTATAACCGGGGTTAGAATATAATCTTTCAAAAGACGGGATTTGAAAAAACAACCCATAGGAAAAATGGATGATTCCTCTGTCGGTTATCGGAAAAGAAATACCTAATCTAGGGCTTAACTGCCACTTATTGGAAGCATTTTTATACCAAAATTTCTTGCGCTTTGCAACTGCCTCTTGATGTGTTCCGCCGGGAGCAATAACACTATCCTGATATTGTGGCCGTATCGGAAGATACACATTAGGGTCTGATGGGTCGGCAAGCACTTGACCGTTAGGATGAAAATAATCGAAACGAACACCAAAATTTACAATCAAAGATTTATATTCCATTTTATCCTGGGCATAAAAAGAAAATCGCCATGGGTTATGAACATACCGCTGATTATCTTGAGTCTCTATTGATGGGATAACAACCGGTTTTATAAGGAAAGGATCACCTGTAACCACGGGATCATTATTATAATCAATTTGAGACATGTGCAAATTTATATCATGTAGAAACAGGGTATAATATTCAAATAAAAGACCGGTTTTAATTTCATGATGAGTAGTTACTTGGCTGGTAAGATCAAATTTTGCAACATAGGTGTTGGTATTTCGCACACCGTGATACATGTTGGTACCGCCTGTAAAGAACGTTCTCTCCGGTTGTGTCAGAAGTCTTGTGTTAACATATTTTTGGTTGAACGGATCATTTCTTTGAAATAAATCCGAAAGCGAGAATGCAGTGGTATCCAGGTAGTGCCTTTCATCTTTGAAAAAATATGAAAAGCCTAAAGTAAAATAAGTCTTGCTGCTTAAAATATTAGTGATTTTCAAACTATTTAAATAACCTTTCTTAAAATTGCTTAATATTCCATCGGGATTATATTTATAAGCAAAGTCCCAATCTTTACCTCGTGTATTATCTAATATATAATTGTAGGAAATGCGGAAAGATGGGGAAAATCTGTAAGTAATTTTACCTTGAGCATATCCTTCTAAATAAGGAGCCATAGGAACGATTGCCCGGTCTCCGGTTTGTTGAATTTTCCACTTATAAGAATTTGGATTCAGCGTATTGGCAATATCCCAAGTGTTAAACTTTCTGATTCCCATCAAGTAACCCGACGTATAATAATAACGCAAATCGATAAAGTAAGTAAGTTTTCCGGGAATAATCGGACCGTTGATGGTTCCTTCCAACCAATGAATTTTATTGGCTGTAGAATTAGAAAAAGGATTAATCCTTTCTAAACCGTTAAAAGTAGTATTATGCTGTGTTAGATATGCGCCTTCGTAAGCAGTAATACTTCCGTGTGTTTGATTGCCGCCCGATTTAGTAGCAATATTAACAATACCGCTCATTGCTTGCCCGTATTCTGCATTGAAAGTCCCTGTAACAACCTGCATTTCTTGAATAGAATTTTTATTAACATCTACTACCGTTCCACCATTATATGCATCGGTAACAGGGATGCCGTCAATCAAGTATGAAACTTCGCCGCTTCGTCCTCCTCGGAAATGTCCGTCAACTACACCCGCTTGAAGCTGCAATATATTCTGAAAAGAGGTAACAGGTAATGACTTTATTTCCTGAGCAGTAATAATAGCAATGGATGAGGTTAAATCTTTCTGGATTAGAGGTCTTTTAGCAGTAACAACAATCGCTTTAATTTCAATGGTGGTTTCCTTCAAGTCAAAATCAACTCTCGTAGTTAAATCGATAGAAACGCTTACATTTTTCAGCAATTCCGTTCTATATCCTATGGCTGAAACTTTTATTGTATAAATTTCAGGAGCAACATCTAAAATAACATAATTACCTTCCAAATCTGTAGCCGCCCCCTGGGTAGTACCCATCAAAACAACATTGGCACCTATAATGGGTTCTTTAGAATTTGCATCAATAATTCTCCCGGCAATTTTTCCCGCTTGTGCGAAGATTTCAGTTGAAAGTAAAGTTGAAAGGATAAAAAACATAAAAAGCTGTAATGAAAACTTCATAAAATCCTCCGGGCAATGTAGATATATTTCATTTATTATTTCCCAAATTTTTTCTATTCATGAGTCTTTATAATCTATTTTTCCAGTTTTATAAAAGTCACTTTTGTAAAAAATCAATAGTAGATTAAGCAAATCCATACAA
>CBFDUR010000101.1:0-6602 GCA_965613005.1 uncultured Ignavibacteriales bacterium | reverse complement strand
CTATGCCCCATCTCCCATCTAAACTCTTTTGCTATTTTCATTATACACCTCTTTTTTCCGGATGCCATATATATTTATGCATTTGTAATTGAAATCTAACATTTAATTTATCTTCCATTATCCAGTCGGCAATTGTTATGGGTTCAATTTTTCCAAAAACCGGTAAAAAAAGTATTGTACATTTATAAGTCAATTTATATTTGGAAATAATACTTTTACTCCAGTCATAATCCTCCCGGTCTCCTATTACAAACTTTAACTCATCCATTGGTTTTATAAAAAATATATTTTCATAAAGATTCTTTTTTTGCATACCGCTGGAAGGGCATTTCAAATCCATGATAATTTTCACACGCGAATCGACTTCTTTGATTGGGAGACTGCCTCCGGTTTCAAGCAATACTTCATAACCTTCGTCTGCAAGTCTCTTCATTAATTCTAAACTCTCGCTTTGAACCAGAGGTTCTCCACCGGTAATCTCAACCAAATTACACTGATATTTATTGATTTCTACTAGAATATCATCTATTGGCTTATCCATTCCATCATAAAATGCATATTCGGTATCACAATAAGTACACCTTAGATTACAGTAGGTCAATCTAATAAAAACACACGGTAATCCTGCTTTTGTGCTTTCTCCCTGAATTGAATAATATATTTCATTTACTTTCAACATTGTAGAATTTATAAGTTTCCTCTAAAAAGTCATTTGTCTTGTGAAAAAGCTTCGATTTTTATTAATATTTACAACTCAAAAACTTGAAAATGAATTTTTTAATACGCTTTATTTATTATTTTGGAGAAAACTATGAATAATATTTTCTTATTTGCGGAACCATAAAAAATAATAACTAAAAGTTTTGAGTTTCCATAAAAAAGCCTGCATTGGTTAATTGTCATGAGGCAGTTGCAAAAGAGCATACTTTCAATTCAAATTAAATAAACACGGTTTTTAAAACTACAAAACTAAAATTTGACATCAAAAATTGGATTGTCTATATTAAAAGTTAATCTTTCTAAAATTATCTAATAAAAGGTTTTTGAGAATGGCTAATCATAAGTCTGCTAAAAAAAGAATTCGCACGAACAACAGAAAAAGAATAGAAAATAAAATGACACAGTCAAAGGTGAAGACACAAATAAAAAGGACACTGGCGAGCACGGATAAGGAAGAAGCCGAAAAATCATACAGGGAAGCGGTTTCATTACTTGACAAAAGCGCTGCGAAAGGTAGAATTCATCCAAATAATGCTTCACGTAAAAAGGCAGCATTGTCTAAACATTTGAACAACTTAAAGGCTGTATAATACTTTTTTAATGCATACATAAAGAAATAGTTTTATAAGGCTCTTCAAAAAAGGAAGAGCCTTTTTTGTGAGTCTGTCTAAAAAGCCGGAATATTAGTGCTGCAGTTCATACAAAAATTGGGATCTATTTTATTTCAAATCTTCGTAAAATTATTCTGAATCATTCAATATTTTCAACGGCATCAATTCCTTCAGGCATTGGGAGATAAAATTTAATTGGTTGAATAGTTCCGTCTCTTTTAATTAATTTATCAACTATTTTCTTGACCAGAACGCTATGCTCAATGTGAACATCATTTTCAATAATTGAACCGAAAATATAACTAGTACCTTTAACTAGAACTCTTTTACCAATTCTTAAAGGATATTCATTACTGCCGGTCATATTTACACTTGATTCGATACGTGCTTCTTCGCCGATAATAATATTACCCTTAACAATATCTCCGGATAGTATTTCAACATTATCACCTATTTCAAATGTCTGATCGGAAAAACAGGATAAATGTACATTCTGACTGATAGAAACATTTTTACCGAAGATTACATTTCCACTTACAAAAACATTTTTCTCCAAAGTTAAATTATAATTTAATTTTACACCTTTACCTATAAAAGTTCCTTTACCGATTGTAATATCCAGAGGAATATTTTTTTTATCCATTTCGATAATTTTGTCGACAACGCTCTGATCAATAAAAAAGTCTTCCGGATCATCAATTTCTATTATATCTTTTAGTTTATCATAAACTTGTTTACGAGCCAGTGCTTCCATTTCTCTGAGAACCGACTTATTGTTGAAGCCCATTAGGACATATTGTTCTTTTGGGCTAACAGCCGTTACGGAATAATTATTTCGATTAAACAGGGATATTAAATCGGTGATATAAATTTCATTTTGAACATTATTGTTTGATAATGAGTGTAGTAATTCAATTAATTTTTTATACCTAAATGCATAAACACCGGAGTTAAATTCATTGTTATTCAATAACTCATTTTTGGAAAATGAATAAATTTTATCTTTGTATTCAATTTCGTATGGTTTATCTTCGGGTAGCGAAAGAATATCTTTATATTCCATTATTTCAATAACCTTACCAAGATCTTTTCCGGAGGGATTGCCTTTGCGATCTTTATCTTTAACGCGGATTATTCTTCCGTAGGAATTATTTTTCGGATCGCCTTCATAAATACCGGTTAGTACCGTCATATCACTATTTGTTTTAATAAATTCATCTCTGAATTGTTTCATTGTTTCCGAATTTATTAATCCCATATCTCCCGGTAATACATAGACTATTCCTTCAAACTTATCATCTTTTAATCTTTCAAGAGCCACTTGTACAGCATGACCAGTACCGTTTTGAGTTTCTTGGTAAGCAAATTTAGTTCTTTCTCTTTTTCCGATTGCAAGTATAACATCCTTTGCTTTGATACCAACTACAACGATTACATTTATTTCGCTTATTCCATTTTTGCATGCATTATAAACTCTCTCGACAGTTGGTATACCCCAAATATTATGAAGCATTTTTGATTTCTGGGATTTTATTCTTTTACCGTGCCCGGCCGCAAGTATAACGGCAATTTCAGGAAAATCCATCTTTATTATATCGGATGAAAAACTTTCAATTAATTTATAAATTTCATTTTGTTCATTCCCGCCCATTAATACTTCCTTTCTTATTTGCAATATTTATTCCGATTCATTGTTTAATTGCTTTTTATGAAAATAATATAAAGCAATATTAAAACCGAAAGTAAACCAAATAAGAGTAATAATTTCTTGATCGCCGAAATTAAATTCAGTCAATCCGGAAATTATAAAAGCACATACTACTCCCAATACTCCTAATGTATAAGAAGAAATGAAAGGTTTACCCCTAGTTTCTCTGTAAATTTTCAGATCGATAAAAAGCATTCTAAAAATCATGTAGCAAAATGCCAAAAATCCGAACAATCCTAGGGTTACTAATTCCTGTATAAAATTATTATGCATGTGACCTTGAATTTCTTTGTCGTAATTGTGTTTATATTTTCTATATAAATTACCCAGATCGATATCTCCGACACCGAAAATCGGATGGTCGCGAAACATTTTAAATCCTGCTGTCCATAACTCTATTCTAGTTCGATTTGATTGGTTATATAGATCAAAAATACTTAATAATCTACTTCTTTTAACAAATGTAACGAATAATTGTCCGTCATTGCTCTGAATACCGGTTGGTTCTGATCCTAATTTTCCCACAAAACGTATATTTATTTTATTTTCGACGGGGTATTTTAGTTCATAAAGATACCCATCTGAATTTACGGCAAACAATTTACCATTTGAATATTTCCATGTAAAGAGCCTTGAAATTGAATTGTTTTGATCAAGCAGAATAAGTTTATTTTCTCCGGTTGAAAAAAGCTTTAACCCTTCTTTGTCGGAAATGAATAACTTATTATTGGTTAAATAAATATTATAAATTTTTGATTTATCTTGATAATGAAGAACTTGTTTAGTCGGCAATCCGTTCCGGAGGGTTATAATTGTTACTGTATTTAACGGTTTGAATAGTGCCAGGTGATTTGAACTTGCGTTAATATGTGAATAACCTTTAAACGATTTGTATCTAACCGTATCTAATAAATTTAAAGGATTTTTAAAAACTGTAATTCCGCTGTCTCTGTCCAATACATACAAATAATTATGGGAAATAGCAAAAGATAATGTTAATCCGGAAGTAATAAATTCTTTCTTAAAGGAGAAATTATCACCTGTTTTTTTCAGTAGGAAAAACCTTGTTTCAATAGAATACCCAACGTAGTAATCATCCGTCCATTTATTGAGTGAAACTATTGGTAAGGGGAGTTTTATATTTTTAATTAGAGTTGTGTCCTTAAAAACCATCAATCCCTTGTTAAAATCGCTAACGTATACTTTATCATTTTCAATTAAAACATTTTTAGCCCTGCCGTTTGTATTCAGGATGAATATTTTTTTAAATGTGTGATTCCCGAAATTGTAAGCCTCAAACCTACTTTCGTTTTTTGATACGGCAAAAAGTGCAACTACAATTAAACAAATAACAATTATTGTTTTCCATTGTTTTCTCATTATAAGAATAAAAATTATTCCTGCGCCTACACCTGTCCATCCTGTCCGCTTATAAGTAGCTATCAAAGCGAGTAGGGACAATAAAAACCCCATTGCTAATAAAATTCTATTTCGTAAGGTAACCTTTTCATTAACTAAGAATGCAAATAAAAATAATACGGTAAAACTAGTAATTTCACCGGCAGTAATAGGATACTGGAAAATAGACGGACCTGATTGTTCCAAGCTATACAAACTATAAATATAAAACTTATAGGCAAAAAAGAGGTATATTAATATTGTTATTAAGGAAGCGCCGATATATAATTTAAAATATATTTTCGTTCTTTTTAAATCAACGGCAGCAATAATTGATGTGTAAACTAAAGGGATTAGAAGTGCTCTCTTTGAAAAATATAAATATGCTTGCGGATTATTTCCCGAAAAAAGAGCCGCAATTAAATCTGCCGTGAGAAACCAAATGAACGCAAATTCAAGTCCGGTTTTTCTAAATTGATTTTCCCTGGTCAAAAACCAACGCAAAAGAATAAAAAATAAAGCTCCAAAGTACCCCAATTGATTTACAAAAATAGAATTTGTAAGGCTTAGCACGAACACTATCATGAAAATGAAGATTAGTCTATCAATTATTTTAATTTGATTATCGGTAGCTTTCATATCAATCTCTAAATTGCATTTCATAAAATTTTCTGTAAAGTCCGTCCGCATCTTTTATCAATTCGTCATGTTTGCCGGTTTGGACTATTTTACCTTTATCCAAGACTAATATTTTAGTAGCATTTCTTATCGTACTTAACCTATGAGCAATAACGATAGTGGTTCTATTTGACATCATTCTTTCAATTGCTTCTTGTACGAGCAACTCCGATTCATTATCCAAAGAGGAAGTTGCTTCATCGAAGATCATAATCTGAGGATTTTTTAGAATTGCTCTTGCAATAGAAATTCTTTGTCTTTGACCGCCTGATATTTTTAATCCTCTTTCACCTAAAAAGGTGTCATATCCATTAGGTAGCCTGATTATAAAATCGTGTGCATTAGCTGTTTTAGCAACTTCAATAATTTTTTCTTCAGGATAATCCCCTAATCCGTAAGCAATATTTTTTTTAACGGTTTCATTAAATAAAAAGGTTTCCTGTGTAACTATTCCCATTAAATTTCTTAAGCTTAAAATTTTTGTTTTTCTGATATCAATACCATCAATGATTATTTGTCCGGAAACAGGGTCATAGAATCTTGGAATTAAATCTACAAGTGTGGATTTACCGCCACCGCTAGGACCTACCAGCGCAACTATTTCACCTTTATTAACTTTAAAATTTATATTTTTTAATCGATATATTCCTTTTGTTAGTTCTTTTAAAACTTTTTCATCTTCTTCAATAATTAACAAATTTTCTAAAAACATAATATTTTCTGCCAAAGGGATATTTGCCAATCCCCTTATAGCCATTTTTCTAATCAAAGGATCTTTATGTGAAATATTTTCTTTTACTATATCTAAAAAAAGTTCAGAGATGTTTTCTTGAATCGCGAAAAAAGTATAATATACTAATTGGTAATCTTTGTTTTGTTTAATTATTTCTTTAATTTTATTATAAATATCTCCATCTATAAGATTTAATCTACCAATCAGCCAAATACAATTTATCAACTCGGAAGTTTTTGTTTTTTTATTTAAAGTTTTTGTCTTTAGGGCAGGATAAATCTTTTCTTTTATATTGTCTTTGCCTGAATTTAATAAAATCCCAATGATTGAAGTCTCTTTGTCTAAGTTATTTAAATAATAATCCAATTTTTTTATTTCTTTTGGTTTCAGAGATTTTTTTAACAGTGCTATCGGATTTATTTTTTTTATTTTTCAATATCAAAAAGTTGTTGAATAATAGAATATACTATTAACCCGGCCATTATTATTTATGATTTATGTTCAATGTTGGGCTAAAGCCCGATCTTGAAAATGATTTTCAATCCCCGACATAAATGTCGGGGCAATTCATTAAAAATAATGCAAAATCCAATTTTTTAATAGCTCCGTGCTTTAGCACGGAGAACTAAATAATCCACAACTTAGGGCTTTAGCCAAATTTGATTTGTCGAAATAATCCTAATATAAATCCATCGGGTTAATATCGTCCCTACGGGACTTTGATTTATTTTGACCGATCTCTATCTACAGATAT
>CBFDUR010000100.1:0-6725 GCA_965613005.1 uncultured Ignavibacteriales bacterium | reverse complement strand
GGATAACTGGCTATGAATTAACCTGAAATTAAATCCAATTCCCCAATTGGGCGTTAGCTTAGTTGCATAACCGAGGGTTAAGGCAGCATCGAAGGATCTAAAAGTTCCTACAATCTGTGGACCGCCTTCCAACGTACGGTTAAATTGCCCATAATTCATATAAGTAACACTTGCAGAAATATTACCGTTAAGCTGACTGACATACTGCTGGTAAGTCAAATAGTCATAAAAAATATCCAAATGAAATTGGGGTAGCCAATTACTATGTGTAATACTGACTTCCGATCCCTTAAGAAAAGCCAATCCGGCAGGATTCCAAAAGATTGCGGACGAATTATCAGCTAAACCGGTGCCTGATTCACCTACTCCACCGGCTCTTGCATCAGGGGCCAATTCCAAAAATGGTACAGCCGCTTGTCCTTGGGCATACATAACACTTTCTCCAATGGCAATTATCATGCTGACCATTAATATTCTAAGAATTATTTTCATTATTGTTGTCCTCCGTTTTGAAATTAATTTAAGTTCTAATTAACATTTTTGTTTAGAAAATAAAAGATAAAAAATTAGCTCCAGGTTAGTTTTAATTCAAAAATTATCTGTCATTATCTAATTATCGCTAATTTTCCTAATACACTTTTAGTAAATTTTCCGTTCATAGTTTTTACAATTAATTTATATAAATAAGCGCCATTTGCTAATGGATCACCGTCTTCATCCCTTCCATTCCAATATATTTTTACAAACTTATTTAAAATACCGCCCCGTTCAATTTCTTTAATCAATCTGCCTGCAACGGTATAAATTTTTATCTTTACGTTTAAAGGACTGTTAAGATTCTGTTGAAATGTAAAGGTGGTACTGCTGTTAAAAGGATTAGGATAATTATATACATCTTGTACCTCAAGGCCATTACCATTAACAACCTTAAAATTAGCGGTTACCGATGAAAAATTATTAAAAACATCCCATGCCTTCACTTTTATTGTATAATTTCCTATAGCTAAATTATGCAAAGGATATTTAATTTCGCCGGATTTTCCACCTGAATTTAAATCACCCGTAAAATAATTTGTAAAATCTATAGGATTATTTTCATCATTATTAAGAATACCTTCAAGTTTATGCCCCACACCGGTGCCGGTAGTATTTATCCCGGTTTGATCAGATAGATCAACAATTAAAGTGGAGTTCGGATTAACAAGATAACCATTATTGAATGCAGTATTATCAAAATATATTTCCATCTTTGGACCTTTACCGTCATTTACGGTAGTTGTATCCGTACCTCCGATAATAACTTTATTCGTATATCCTAGTCCGTCCACTTTATCATTAAAAAAATATAAAATGATTTTACCATTTTTATTTTCATAAGAAATATCTTTGGGGACCACAAAATTTGCAGAAAATTCACCGTCGGTGATTGATATACGTCCCCTAAATAAAACGCCTCCCTGGACAGTAATAGCATAATTATTACGAAGCGCAGGTAATTTTACTCGTCGTTTTGAATCAAATACGGTTAAAATTCCTTGCCCGTTGAAATTACTCCATAAACTATTATTGGGTTTTCTTACTTCACCCTGGATACTGGTATTACTTAGTGCTTTAATTTGGACATTATTAATCAATAATTTTCCGTCTATGGAATCAATTGAAGCCGAATATTCCGGCATTACCAATCGTAAGGTAGGATCTCCGAGAATGCCGTACTTCTGAGAATTAATTGAATTATAAACTTGTTTAGTTAAGAACAAAGCTTTCCCTATGGTAATAGGTAAGTCTAGTGAATCTTTGGAAGTATCTAGTAAATTTCTAAAGAAATCATACATTAATTCGTGATTGGGAGTAGAATATACAAGCCGTGAAGCAGTAAAAGCAGCTATTGCTCCGCCGTTGTTTTTTAATACCAAAGCCTCAGCCGCACTTTGAAAATTTGGGATATCAAAATATCCAAAATCACAGGTAGCGGCAGTTAGGAAAAAATAATCGGTATTATGTAATTGAGGAATAGTAACACTCTTATCGAACACTACTTCATGTGCCCATACTTCGGGGTTGCCATGTCCAACATAATTTACTATTAGCGTACCATCATTGATTGAATTAATAATAGCTTTATTAGCATCGGGAATTGTTCTTCCAAATCCTGTATAAACGACCGGATAAGCGGCAAGATAGACTTTATTAAGGTCAAACGAATTCGGTATTATATGATTCGCTAAATATTCGGATGCCGGAGTATGGTAGTTACCCTCCCAACCTTTTGAGGTATAACCGTCATCGGCAACTAAAGTAATTAAATTTCGCCAAGGACCTTTATTGCTATCATTTCCATATCTGATTATTTTATCAACCGCATCATTTGCTTGAGCCGGAGTTTCAACGGTCAACCTTCCGATAGCCAAATCTACAAGGTTATCGTTGCCGTCAACACGCACAAAATAATCATCAGTTGTATATGAACCTATTAAATTAAGAGATTGAGTAGATTCATACGCCGGAATAAAATTATTATGCGTTCCCCCAATGTCTTTATAATCATAGCTCCCTTTACCGAATAAAAGTACATATTGGGGTTTTATTGTCCAATTATCATAAGCATATTTTATAAAATCCCGTATTGCACTCACATCATGGATACCGCCTCCGAATTCATTAAAAATTTGGTCTACATCGACAACAATAGTTGAGATCTTAACCTTTGCTTGATTCTCATGATAATACTGCAATTTTTTTGCAGCATCTTCAAATTCTTTGGGAGTAATAATGATAAACTTTGCACCGGTTTTGATACCATGCAAATTTGAATTTCCCACTTCAACAGGATTAACAGGTGTTTTATAATTTCCGTTTCCTACTGCGATATATTTAGATTCATGGCCGTCTCTTTCGACTGCTTGGAATCTATATTCACCACCGCTAAGCATAACCGGGTTATTTATTAATTTCACATTAGCATAATCGGTCACATTAAAAACCTGAATATTACTGGACGAAAATCCTGATAAATCATATTGAATTATATCACTGGTATCAGCAGAGAAAAATGAAAGATTATCATTTACAGCATTCAAAGTCCGAGTGTAGGAAATATTAAAATAATCGATATAACCTATTGAAGCAACGGATGAGGGAGTAATACTAAACTTCAATACGCTTCTATTGTCGGGCAAATTCCCACTATATGAAATATTTCTGCTGTACATAATACCGGCAACATAATTTTGTCTTCCATATCCATATAATGTTTGATTAAATATAGTGGTGGAGTTTTCATCAACTTCTAATCCGATTGTTCCAGGGCTGGCATTCACAAATCTAAAAAAATAATTTACCGGCTCAGAAGATATCCTTCCAGCAAGTTCTGTTATATATGTTCTTGAAGTAAAAGAAGGAGAAAAATCATCACCTACAAATAATTTTCCGGTTTTACCGATATTTATTTTATCCTTTTCCCAAAAAGCGTATGCCTTAGAAGAAGTTTGGACATAAGGATTGGAAACTTTAAGGCTATTTTCTTCAATCATTCTTTTCCCGGCTACCCCACCGGAGGTTATCCAATAATAATTATGATTAGAGTAAATATTATGATATCTTTTTACGGTTTTAGATGAAGAATCATAAGCCCAAAAATCAGTATCCCTTCCATAAAACAATATATAATCGTTATTGTTAAATTTACCGTCATTTTCACCGACAACTATTATAGCGTTCTGAACAAGATCATTCGGTCTTGGAGCCATCGGATTTTCCGGCAGCATTTTGCCGCCGTTATTATATATTTTTATTGTTTTTGGGTTCACAGTATTCGGATCAATTCCGAATGACGGTAACATAGAACGAGTAATTTTATAAATCCCCTCTTGCGGAGTTTCGAACTTTATCCATTTACCGGTTGCTAAAACACTATTACTTACAACTTTTTTCAATCCATGGAATCGATTACCCTCTACCCAATACTTGGCAACGCTAAAATTCAGCAATGCCCCCTTCATAAAATTGCCGGCAGGTTTGCGGGATTCTCTCTGTTGTGATGAATAAATTATTTTAAATACAATCTTTGTATATAGTTTTATAATATTTGAATTAGAATTAAATTCTACCGGCGACAAGATTATCGACTGAGTTTTGATACCGCGAGAAATTCCGAATTCACCAAAAGTAACTAAAGGAGATTTATTATTTTGTGAATAATAATCTTCCCCTACTTTGTAGACAAATGCAGAAGTATTACCTTCTTTAACCATTTCAGGTTTGGGAATTATTTTACCATGAATTTCTTTGTAAGCTGTATTTAAAATCTGAATACTATTCCCTGTTTTTTGCGGAACACCTATATTTACTACTCTTTGAGGTATGGCCGGTACGCCCCATTTTTCAGGTGCCGAAACTTCACCCAACCACAATTTAAGATTTATAAATTTTTCTTGATTAATTTTTTGAATTGATGAATCGGTATAAGTAGGCGTGTATGCTACTACTATAAAATTACGATTAGAAGATATAATTTTTATATCATTCTGCGCATAAACAGATATTGCAAATATTAAAAAAATTATTGCTAAGATTTTGCCGTTCATTTATTATTTTGTTTTATTAAAAATAATGTACCGGAAATAAAATTCGACATTTTATCTTTCCGATACATGAAATTATATGTAGTAGCAAAATCTTTTTATAAATTCTCCTAATATTTTGATTTAAATTTAGTTACAAATAAACTACATTGTCAAGTCAGAAGACATAAAATCAGGTTAATAAATTTTTTTAATCAAAAGTAAAATATTCATCAAAAATTAATAACCCTCACATAAATACTTAAATAAATTCACTTCCGGTTTATCGGAAGATACAAAATTCAAATGATAAAGCTTCTCATTAAAGCCCAAGTAATTCTTTATTATTCTTCATTGCATCTATACAAAATTTAATATGGTTATCAATTTCTACACCTAGCCCTTCGGCACCTTTATAAATATCATTTCTGTTGACGGTCCTGGCAAAAGCTTTATCCTTCAATTTTTTCTTTACGGAACGAACTTCTACCTCATCAATTGTTCTATTCGGACGGACATAGGTAACTGCAGTAATAAATCCGACTAATTCATCGCAAGCAAAAAGCGTTTTTTTCAACAAACTATCACGAGGTACTCCGGTGTAGTCCGCATGAGATAAAATTGCATTTATAAAATTTTCGTCGTAACCTTTTTCCTTTAATATTTCCGCACCTTTAAACGGATGCTCTTCAACTGAAGGATACATTTCGTAATCAAAATCATGAAGTAATGCAACATTTCCCCAGTATTCTTCATTCTCATTAAACTTCCTTGCATAAGCTCTGACACAAGTTTCTACGGCATATGCATGTTTAAGAAGACTTTCTCCTCTTGTATATTCTTGCAATAACGATAAACAATAATTTCTATTTCCGGTTATATCTTCCATTTTTATTTAACTATCTAATTTATTTATAATTTTTTACTATTATATTTTAATTTTTATTTTGCATTTTTATTAAAACTCGGGCATAAATTTCCTAATATACACTCGAAGCATTTTGGTCTTCCGGCAATACATACTTTTCTGCCGTGAGCAGCCAATAAGTGAGATGTATTTATCCAGTCTTTTTTGGGTAATAATTCTTTTAATTCAATTTCTATTTTATCCGGATTATCCGACTTAATCAAACCCAATAAATTTGACAGTCTTTTTACGTGAGTATCCACTGCAATAGCAGGGATACCGAAAGCATTACCCAGCACTACGGAGGCTGTTTTTCTTCCCACACCCGGTAATTCATTTAATAGATCAAAATCAGAAGGAACATTTCCGGAATGCCGCTCAATTAAAGCACTGCAACAATTCTTAACACTTTTAGCCTTATGTTTATAAAATCCTGTAGAAAATATATCTTTTTCTAATTCCTCATTTGGAACCTTAATATAATCTTCGGGAGATTTATATTTTTTAAAAAGAGATGCAGTCACTAAATTTACTCGTTTATCGGTACATTGTGCAGATAATATAGTTGCAATCAATAATTCAAAAGCAGAGTTATAATTTAATGCCGGTTTAACATTGGGATACTCTTTTTTTAATAAAGAGAATATTTTTTTTACTCGTTCTTTTTCAGGCTTTGACGACATCTTTATTAAATTTTGGATGTTTGATAAATAACCTTTCTACAGGTTCATTATTAATGATATGACTCTCCAAGATCTCTTCAACATCATTAACAGTTACACCTCCGTACCAAATTTGTTCAGGATAAACAACAACCGTAGCGCCAAATTCACATGCACCAAGACAACCGGAAGTATTTGCCCGGACATCTGCTTCCAAACCGAGTTCGTCTATTCTTTTCTTGAATAAGGCTTTTATTTCCGAACCGCCTTTATCGGCACAGCAGCCCCTCGGATCATCTGCAGCTCTTTTATTTTCGCAAATAAATATATGTTTTTCGTATCTTTTCATTTTTTCAGTTAAACTCGCTTTTTTTAATTTGACAAATATAAAAATATTATTTGACAATCAAATGATTATTCGTACAAGATTTGAATTACTAACTTCCAGCACAAAATAAAAATTTTGTCGGAAGAGTTTAATCTAAAGAATTATTTAATAAATTATTATCATTAAATAAGCAGTTAAAAAAGAAATATTATTTTGTAGCGCGTACGGGATTCGAACCCGTGATCTCCGCCTTGAGAGGGCGGCGT